>JAQVQL010000041.1 GCA_028701595.1 Herbinix sp. | reverse complement strand
CCTTCAGGATAATAAGGTCCTACTGGTGACAGAATAATAATAAATTTATAGGTACTGGATGGTCTTACTCCCAAGAAAGGAGAGGTAGCGATTATAAAAGGTCTGATATAAAGAGACGTGCCCTCCATAGTTGGTATCCATTTCTTATCGATTTCTACTATTTTTTTTATTGCTTGAACAAAGTCATCCTCAGGAAATTCGGGTATACATAGCGTCCTGCAAGTTTTGGTAGTACGCTTTGCATTCATGTCCGGGCGAAACAATAATATTCTTCCGTCTTTAGTCTTATAAGCCTTTAATCCTTCAAACATTTCCTGTCCATAATGAAATACCATGGCAGAAGGCTCAAGGCATATTGGTTGATACGGAACTATCCTGGCATCATGCCAGCCCTTTCCCGATTCATAGTCCATAATAAACATATGGTCTGTGAATATCGTTCCAAATACTAATGGATTGTCCTTCTCTGGTAATTTCTTTGATTCATTGGTCATTTCAATTTTAATGTCCAACATCTTCTAACCCTTCTTTCCCTATTTGATAACCGTGATGTTTTCTGACCGGTTTGCTCCGGTTAATGGTTTTATCTATAATATTCCATTTTCGTATATATTTCAAGCGTATTATTATTTTTTTCTTTCATATTTGTAGAAAGCATATACTAAATCATGATAGGTCTGCTCATCGGATTCCCCCGTTATGTGCCAGTCATCCATCTTATCTAAATCGGGAAAATATGCATCTGCGTTATATGAATAGTCAATCTTTGTTATATGAGCCGTGTCGCAAAGGGGAAGCATCTGACGATAAATACTTTCACCTCCGATTACATATACATCCTCAGTGTTATAATCCTTTACAATTTCCAAAGATTTTTCAATACTGTTTACCACCACAGCATCTGTAACCTTATAGTTCGGGTCAGAGGTTATAACTATATTTAAGCGATCCCTTAAGGGAACTCCTCCAGGAAAGCTCTCCAATGTCTTTCTTCCCATGATGACTGCTTTATGTAAGGTCTCATTTCGAAAGAATCTCTGATCTGCTGGAATTCTAACCAACAGCTTGTTTTGGTATCCTATAGCCCAGTTGTTATCTACAGCTACGATAAGATTCATATATCTCACCCTCTCATAATAAAATAAGTAATTATAATTAGCTAGTTATTAAATAGCCACAGGTATATTCTCTACCTTAGGACCATATTTATAATTCCTTAATTCAAAGTCCTCTACCCTAAACTGATAGAAGTCCTTAATATCAGGATTCATATAAAATTCAGGTGCAGCATATGTAGGACGGGTTATTAATTCTTGTATAATCGGAATATGTCTGTCATAGATGTGAGCATCTGCTATAACATGAACAAGCTCTCCTACCTGATAGTCGCAGACCTGTGCTAGCATATGAACCAATACAGCATATTGACATACATTCCAGTTGTTTGCGGCAAGAATATCATTAGACCTTTGATTAAGAATCGCATTCAGTACTAGCTTATCGCAATCCGCTCTTTTTGTTACATTGAAGGTTACACTATAGGCACATGGATATAGATTCATCTCATGAAGGTCCTGATGAACATAGAGATTTGTAATAATCCTTCTGCTATAGGGATTATTCTTTAGGTCATAAATAACTCGGTCTATTTGATCCATTTCTCCTTCTTTATACCTATGCTTAACACCCATCTGATAACCATAAGCCTTTCCAATGGAACCATCCTCATCTGCCCAGCTATCCCATATATGGCTTTTTAGTTCATTAATGTTATTGGATTTCTGCTGCCATATCCAAAGCATTTCATCTATACAATATTTGAACGCCAGTCTTCGTAATGTTAATGCCGGAAACTCCTTGGACAAGTCATAACGGTTTACAACACCAAACTGTTTGATGGTATAAGCAAAGGTTCCATCGTCCCATTTGGGTCTTACTTTTTCTCCCTCGGTACTGGTTCCATTTTTTAATATATCCTTACACATATCGATAAAACTCAGATCAGCTAAACTCATACCCTACCTCCATTAATCCTATATAGATTACAAATATATATTGATTCTTATTGTACCTCACATGGCTTATGAGGGCAAGTCGTTTTCAGTGCGTAACCACAAAAGAGGCTAGCTCAAAAAAATAGGGGTGCACAGGTATAAACCTAATGCATCCCTATTTACATCGACCTCTTGGCTTTTATAATCTAACTAACTGTTCCTCAACAAACTTCTTAATATTAGAGGCATTTGTATACTTAGCTACTACTCCGTTTCTTATTTCTAAAAGCGTTGGAGCTTGATAGATACTATATTCCTTTGTAATATCCGTATTCTCCTCTGCATCTACCAAAGTATATGACATATCCTTTAAATATTCCTTAGCTAATTTACAGTTCGGACAGGTCTTTGTGGTAAACAGATATAGTCCATCATTCATTCCAGATTGGTCCGAATCCATCTGACTTACACTTCTAATACCGGTGCTTACAGGCATTTTCCTGAAATTCTCCGTCTCATAAAGACGTCTATTCTTATACTCCTGTGACTTACCTTCATTCCAGTTCTGTACCGGTCGATAATAACCAGTTATGCGGCTATATACCTCTGCTCTTCCCCCACATTCAGGACAAGTAAAATGCTCACCCTGTAGATATCCATGGGTACTACATACGGAATATGTTGGTGAAAGAGTATAATATGGCAGCTTATAATTCTCTGCAATAGTTCTTACCAGCTTAGCTGCAGCTTCCCAATCGGGAAGCTTCTCCCCAAGGAAGGCATGAAATACTGTTCCAGATGTATATAAGGTCTGAAGCTCATCCTGTATATCCAAAGCCTCAAATATATCCTCTGTATATCCAACAGGAAGATGGGAGCTGTTGGTGTAATAAGGAGTATCACCCAATTTTCCTGCTGTCTTTATATCAGGAAAATACTTTCTGTCATGCTTAGCAAGACGATAGCTTGTAGATTCTGCAGGAGATGCCTCCAAATTATATAAATCGCCATACTCTTCTTGATAGTCTGATAAACGTTTACGCATATAGTTAAGTGTCTTTATACCAAATTCCTTAGTATCTGTATGAGTCATATCCTCACCTAACCATTTTGCATTCAAACCAACTTCATTCATACCCAGAAGTCCTATAGTAGAGAAATGATTGTCAAATGTGCCTAGATAACGTCTTGTATATGGATAGAGTCCTTCCTTCATCAGCTTGGAAATAACATTCCTCTTCACCTTAAGGGAACGGGCTGAAATGTCCATCATTCTATCAAGGCGCGTAAAGAATTCATCTTCACTTGCAGATAGGTATGCAATCCTTGGTAAATTAATTGTAACTACTCCTACAGAACCAGTACTTTCTCCTGCTCCAAAGAAACCTCCGCTCTTTTTTCTAAGCTCACGAAGATCCAGTCTAAGTCTGCAGCACATTGAACGCACATCACTGGGTTCCATATCACTGTTAATATAGTTTGAAAAATAGGGTGTTCCGTATTTTGCAGTCATCTCGAATAACATACGATTATTCTCGGTATCTGACCAATCAAACTCCTTTGTAATAGAATACGTAGGAATAGGATACTGGAATCCTCTACCATTAGCATCTCCTTCAATCATAATCTCGATAAAGGCTTTGTTCACCATATCCATTTCTTTCTTACAATCCTTATAGCTAAAGTCCATCTCCTTACCGCCGACTATGCAAGGAAGTTCTGCCAAATCACCCGGTACTGTCCAATCAAGAGTTATATTAGAAAACGGAGCCTGTGTGCCCCAACGACTTGGTGTGTTAACACCATATACGAAGGACTGTATGCACTGCTTCACATCTTTATATGTAAGATTATCTACTTTTACGAAGGGAGCTAAATACGTATCAAACGATGAGAAAGCCTGTGCCCCTGCCCATTCATTCTGCATAATTCCCAAGAAATTAACCATCTGATTACACAGAGTGGATAAATGACTGGCGGGAGAAGATGTAATCTTGCCAGGTATTCCACCTAAGCCTTCTTTTATAAGTTGTTTTAAAGACCATCCTGCACAGTAACCTGTCAGCATGGATAAATCATGAATATGTATATCAGCATTACGATGAGCATTCGCAATCTCTTCATCATATATTTCAGACAGCCAGTAGTTAGCTGTTACTTTTCCTGAGTTGTGTAAAATCAAACCGCCTACCGAGTATGTAACAGTAGAGTTTTCCTTAACTCTCCAATCCTCTTCCTTCACGTAGCTGTTAATAGTATCTTTGTAGTCAAGAATTGTAGATTTCATGTTACGAATCTTTTCTCTATTCTTACGGTAAAGAATATATGCCTTTGCAACATCAGTATAACCTGATTGCTCAAGTATATGCTCGACACTATCCTGAATATCTTCCACATGAATTTTGTTTTCGTTAATCTTTTCCTGGAAATCTGCTGTAACTCGTAATGAAAGTAAGCTAATTATTTCATCAGTGTAATTTTTTTCTGTGGCCGAAAATGCTTTTGTTATAGCATCACTTATCTTATGTAGGTTGAACTCTGCAACCTGGCCGTCTCTTTTCAAAACATTAATCATCATATGTAACAGTCTCCCTTCCCTTTTTGATTATTCAGAGAATTTTGCTCATTTATCTTAACGATTTAATACTACCAGAATAAATATATTAAGTCAATATAAAAATACCAGATATATGAAGTTTTATTTAGTCCTCCACAATATCTAGTATTAATTAGTGAATAATGCCTATAATGTTTTTTCATAATATGTCGACAGAATTTAATAGAACAAAATATTAAGTAAGACTTATAAGCAACTCTTTGTATACTTATAAACTCCTGTATACATCCTTAGCTATATATGCCCTGACAAAAATCCCATCCTGTCGGAATTCTTCCTCCAATAGCTGTCCATATTTACGAATAGTTTGAATCTTACCAGCCTCACTATAAGGAAATACATTTTCAATAAGGATCTTCTGTTCCATTAAGACCTTCTCAATAAGTTCTAGAAGCTTATCAACGCCCAAGCCGGTCTTTGCAGATATCCTTACAGTATGATCTGCTTTAAAATCCTTCAGAATCTGTTCAGTGGGAGCCATATCCTGCTTATTAAACACTGTTATAATCTTCTTATCTTTAACACCTAAGTTATCCAATGTATCATATACTATATGCATCTGCTTGTATGCATCGGGATTAACAGAGTCTACTACATGTATAATTATATCCGAATATTTGGCTTCCTCTAAGGTGCTTCTAAATGCATTAATAAGATGGTGGGGAAGCTTACGAATAAAACCTACTGTATCCGTAAATAACACCTGCTGGCCACTATCCATGGTATAATTTCTTGTAGTAGGATCAAGTGTTGCAAAAAGCTTATCCTCTTCGAGCACATCTGCATGAGTAAGATAGTTAATTAAAGTTGATTTACCTGCGTTTGTATATCCCACAATTGCTATAACGGGAACATTACTTCGACTTCGAAGACTTCTTGCTGTTTCTCTGTTCTTTTCCAAGTCTTCCAATTCTTTTTTTAGCTGGGATAAGCGCTCTCTGATATGACGGCGGTCCACCTCCAGCTTTTTCTCACCTGGACCTCTAGTACCAATTCCGCCTCCCAGTCTTGACAGTATATTACCCATCCCCATAAGTCTAGTGGAACGATACCTAAGCTGAGCTATCTCAACTTGGAGATTACCCTCCTTAGTGACTGACCGCTTTGCAAAAATGTCCATAATAAGAACGGTTCTGTCTAGAACCGCTGTCTGTAAGGCATCCTCTAGATTCTTAAGCTGCATAGGTGATAATTCATCATCACAGACTACACCTGTTGCATCCATTTCTAAAACCATCTGCCTTACTTCCTCTATCTTACCTTTTCCTATATAGGTGGATGGATGTATCTTTTCCCTGTTCTGTACAATCATGCCCACAGTAAGGCCTCCTGCAGTGTCTACTAACTCACTTAGCTCTTCCAGGGATTCCTTAGTATCATCATTATCGGAAACTGCCACTCCTATCAGCACGAATCGTTCCTCTTTATTCCCTAAATCATAAAGCTTAGCCATACTTAATATTTCACCCTTACCACTTTCATTGGTTATTTATTCTCGAAATCACAAAGGCTTTTTCTCTCCTTGCATCCTCGTCATTTGGATAAGCAGATACATAACCTTCAATCTTATCAAGGGCTTTCTCAAAATCCCCCAGCTTCTCATATACAATAATCTCATTTTTTAGTAATACCTTCATAATGTCATAATCCGCATATCCTATTCCTGTCTCCAAATAAGGTAATGCCTCTTCATATTCCCCCATTTTGATAAGACAGGATACAATCTGATTATATACCTCTGGAGTGTTTATACCGCCCTCTTCAATATATTTCTCATAATAATACTTTGCTGTGGAGTAATCCTTCTTACTAGTATATATTTCACCAATATAGAAATATGCATCTATGAAGCCATTGGCAAAGCTCTCACTTAGCTCGGGAAATGCCTGGTCAAAAAGACCCTGATAGAAATGAACCCGTGCAAGACTAAACTTATCAGCTTTTGTCTTTACCTCAATCTGCGAAGCCTGACTTAATACCTCCTTAGCCTCAGTATCTCTACCCATATCCTTAAGAAGATTGTATTTTCTAAAGTAATATTCATAATTATTAGCTTCTAATGCAATAGCCTTATCATAATCATCCAAACCCTTATCAAATTCACTGGTTTTTTGATATGTATAAGCGCGATCCGCCAATATCTGGGCTTCCTCTCCATACTGATTAATTATCTCGGTATAGGTCTCTGCTGCCTCCTTATATGCACCCGAATACATAAGTGCTTTTCCCTTGTAATACAATATATCCATATTCAAGTCCGATAATTCACTGATACCAAGTGCATCATCAAAATGATTAATGGCTTCTCTGTAATTTAACATATTTAAGTAAGCAATTCCTTTACCTCTTAAGGCACGCTTATTATTCCCTAAAACAATAGCAATCTTTTTATCCATAATAATACGGTCAAATTCTTTTATAGCTTCATCATAACGCGAGAGTCCAATAAGCGTCATGCCATAATCTATATAATACTCTGCCCTGTTGGGGTTCTCTTCTATGGCCAATGTTAAGTATTTAGCGGCCTCCTCGTAATTCCCATTGGCAAAATACTTTTTTCCGCTACGATAATAACCACCTGCTTCTGAACAGCCGGTAAGTATAAATATCATAATAAAGAACAATCCCAAAAGTGCTTCAAGCTTTTTTAGTTTATTCATTATGGTAGCCTCCAAGAATTTGGTACCAGGTACCACTACTATATATAGTGTTCAGTTCAATTATACAACACTATCCATGATATGGCAACAATTCTGGACAGGATAAAACAAAAAAAGAGGTTGCTCATGATTACATAAGCAACCTCCTGTATGTTGTTTGAAACTGCCAAAGCTAATGTGATATCACAAATTAGCTTTTACACTCTAGTTATGTTTAGAATATTGAGAATGTCAGGAACAGTGTAGCCATAATAGATGCTACCAATGAAACAACGGTAATTTGTGTGTTAATGGAAGGTCCTGCTGTATCCTTGAAAGGATCACCTACAGTATCACCAATAACAGCCGCCTTATGTGCCTCTGAGTTTTTACCACCATGATTTCCGGCTTCAATGTATTTCTTAGTATTATCCCATAGACCACCAGAATTGGACATAAATAAAGCAAATATCAGTCCACTTACAATATTACCTGTAATAAAGCCACCGACTGCTTCAACACCGCCAACAAATCCAACAACCAATGTTGATATTATAGCTACTAGACCTGCAGGAATTAATTCCTTTAGTGCTCCTTCAGTTGCAATCTCAATACATTTATCATATTCCGGTTTCACTCCGGGTTTTCCTTCTTTTAAGCCAACTATTTCTCTGAACTGACGATGAATTTCAGATATCATGCGCTGTGCATTACGATCTACACCAAGCATCAGCATCGCAGAGAATACAGGAGGAATTGCCGCACCAACCAATAATCCAAAGAACACTATTGGATTAGTCATGTCAAAGCCGGTAATCTTCTCAATACTCTTTCCAAACGCATCAACACCACCCATAGCATCAACTGCGTCATTCACCTCAGTAATAAAGGCTCCGAGCAAAGCAATAACAGTAAGTCCTGCTGCACCGATAGAAAAGCCCTTGGTAACCGCTTTAACAGTATTACCTGCGCTATCTAAGGAGTCAGTAATTTCTAATGCCTTATCTCCCAAATCACCCATTTCAACAAGACCACGGGCATTATCAACAATTGGACCATAAGCATCATTAGAGATAATCATTCCTACTATAGATAGCATGCCTACAGCCGCCATGGAAATTCCAAACATACCATAGGCTACCTCATTACCACCTGCTCCAAGAGGAGCAACAATTTTATATGCTGCAAGTGCAGATACACCGATACCTACCATTGCAGGAAGTGTACTTAAAAGACCATAGGATACACCTGATGTAATTGTAAAGGCAGGACCCGTCTCGCAGGCCTTAGCAACCATATGAACTGGCTTCTTATTATCATTAGTAAAATAGTCACTGGCAATACCAATTACTGTACCTACAACAAGTCCTACAGCACTAGCACCCCAAATGCGCCAGTTAAAGTCAAATACATAGGTAGCGGCAGCTGTTAAAACACCATATATTAAGGTTGTTACATAGGTGTTCATATTAAGAGCTCTAGTAGGATCTCCGCCTTCCTTCATATTAGCGGTAAATACACCGATAATCGAAGCAAGTAATCCGATACCTGCATAGCACAGAACCATAGCCATATTCTTCTCAGCATTGGCTAAGGAGGCTGCCATAACAAGAGCTGCTGCCATAGATGCTACATTGGAGTCAAAAAGGTCAGCACCCATACCTGCTACGTCACCAACATTATCGCCAACGTTATCAGCGATAACTGCAGGGTTTCTAGGGTCATCCTCAGGAATACCCAACTCAACCTTACCAGCTAAGTCAGCACTTACGTCTGCTGTCTTTGTAAAGATTCCGCCACCTGCCTTAGCAAATAATGCTAATGAGCTGGCACCAAATGAAAAGCCTAATAAAGCAGAAGTGTTTCCAGTTATCATAAGAACTAGTGTTACACCAAGTAAGCTAGAACCAACAACTGCCATACCCATAACAGCACCACCGCGGTAGCCTGCCATAAAGGATGGTTTAATTCCCTTGGTTGCTGCTTCTGCAGATTTCACATTAGCTATTGTAGCAATACTAATACCAATCTTTCCTGCAATTCCTGAAAATACCGTACCGAATATGTACGATACTGCCATAGTAATATTAGCTAGAACATCACCCTTCCAAATTGGTGAGGGTAGAAACACAAGAATTAGTAATGCAACCGCAATAGTGAACCTTGTTAATACCTTATACTCCTTAGCTAGGAATGTATTAGCACCATTCTTAATTAACTGTCCTACCTCCGCTACCTTTTTGTTGGAGGACGGCCTTGATGCAACCCAACGATAAAGCCACACAGCTACCCCAAATGCTAAGACTGAAATAACAATAGACGCTACATGAAAAGGCGTTAAATCAAATCCCATTTTGTTCATCTCCCTATATTAATTTTGACTATATAGCCACAATTTTGATGGTATCATGATTATAGTTTTTTAGCAAGCAAAAACTGTTGACACAAGCAATCTCTTTGAGCTACAATTAAAACGATTTTATATATATATGTGGACTAAGGAGGACTTACGTTATGGAATTTTTATATGAAGGGTTATTGGCCATTACCTGGCAGCAACTGATAATGTACGGTGTCGGTATTCTGCTAATTTATTTGGCTATTGCAAAGGGTTTTGAGCCTTCTCTCTTGCTACCAATGGGTTTTGGTGCAATATTGGTTAACATCCCTTTTTCAGGAGTACTTACTCAGCAGCTTGCAGGATTAAGTGAAGATGCGACCGGAATTATTGAGTGGTTATTCGAAGTAGGTATTGAAGCTTCCGAGGCTTTACCTATTCTCTTATTTATAGGTATAGGTGCTATGATAGATTTCGGACCCTTATTATCTAACCCAAAGATGTTCCTATTTGGTGCAGCTGCACAGTTTGGCATCTTTGTTACCATAATTTTTGCAGTTTTAATAGGATTTGATATCAATGATGCTGCTTCTATCGGAATTATCGGTGCAGCGGACGGTCCCACCTCTATATTGGTGGCAAAGATTTTAAAATCCCAATATATGGGCGCTATAGCCGTAGCCGCTTATTCCTATATGGCATTAGTACCTCTGGTACAGCCTTTTGCCATTAAGTTAGTTACCACCAAAAAAGAACGCTTAATCCGTATGGAATATAATCCCGGGTCCGTTACTAAAACAACCCGAATTATATTCCCCATTATAGTTACCTTTGTAGCAGGGCTTGTTGCTCCTACCTCTGTGGCTTTAGTAGGATTTTTGATGTTTGGTAACTTAATTCGTGAATGCGGTGTTCTAAATACTCTTTCTGAGGCTGCACAAACTACTCTGGCAAATCTGATTACCTTATTGTTGGGTATTACGATTTCTTTCAGTATGCAGGCTGAGCAATTTGTTAACTGGCGTACATTGATGATTATGGGCTTAGGCTTGCTTGCCTTTGTATTTGATACTATCGGCGGCGTTCTATTTGCTAAGCTTCTTAACCTCTTCTTGAAAAAGGGCAAAAAAATCAACCCCATGGTTGGAGCCGCAGGCATTTCTGCATTCCCCATGTCAGCAAGAGTTGTTCAGAAAATGGGCTTAAAAGAGGATCCCTCCAATCACCTCTTAATGCATGCCATTAGCGCTAATGTATCCGGACAAATTGCCTCCGTTGTGGCAGGCGGTGCAATCATTAAAATAGTTAGTGATATACTATCTAACATGCCGTAAGGAAAGGAGAAATTATG
The DNA here is from genome assembly GCA_028701595.1 of Herbinix sp. Taxonomy (GTDB): domain Bacteria; phylum Bacillota; class Clostridia; order Lachnospirales; family Lachnospiraceae; genus Mobilitalea. The sequence continues at coordinate 2,406 of JAQVQL010000041.1, read as the reverse complement.
GATCAGAATATTATATATGCTTTAGAAATTATGGGTAAGGGTATGGGTAGTATATTTGCAGTTATTTTATTACTTACCTTTATTGTTGGATTGATGGGAAGGCTTACAGAACATAGAAGTAAAAAGAATAGCTAAGACGAGGCATAGAGTTACTTAAAATAATATTATAAGTTAGGTGGGTGTCGGGCACTGTGTGTGCCTAACACCCTTTTTTATTGTAACAAATCCCATATGGACATCTCATTATTACGAACTTTCGAAATTCTTCGATATTCATGTAAGGCATTTACCAAAACATTAATATCAGAAAAATATTCTTTTACAAAACTATAGCTCTTGACGTTTTTATAATTAAGATTTGACTTACAAAAGGCACTAGGTTTTAAATTCGGATTCTTACTCTTTTCCTTTTCATACTCCTTATACTTACCTTCATTGCAAATAATAATCTTTTCAATTTCAGGAGCAGTTATCACATTCTTAACGTCCACTTTATGCATAAATGCCTTACTTAATCTGAATTTTTCAGTTCTAGAATCAAGCACCCTATAAATTGTAATTTTCTCGTTAAATCCTTTTCGTAAATATCTATCTTCAAATTCTTTTCCTGTTCTATATCTTAACACTTCTTCTTCAATTAAGTCTTCTCGTTTAAAAATCAATCTGTGATTATCAAGTAATAAATCCAATATCGCTCTTTCAGCACCGCCTTCACAAATACATGCCTTATATTTCCCCATACTAACTCTCCCTTACTTTGCACTAATCAGAGCTTTTTTTAGTGCCATATACACATCATATTCTGGTACAGTGCCTCCAAGATAATCACTATCATATACTTCACTCTTTTTTAGATCATTTCTCTTTAGAACATTAGCTAAGTTATTTGCAATAATCCCCTCTTTATTTCTAACAATATAAACACTATCATTTCTATGAAATTCATCTAGTAGTTCAGAATAATGAGTTGAAAATATAAGCGTCGCACCGGTTTTATTTACTTTTGAGTCCATATAAAAGCGGATTAATGTAGCAACAATTTCTCTATTAAAATGATTCTCTATCTCATCAATTATCAAATATCCTCCCTCAGTAAATGTAAATAATGCACTCATAAATACGCCTAATCCTTTTATTGTCCCTGATGAAAGATAGTCTGAAAGCGTCATCGTATTACTTATAGCTACTTCTTCTTTACCATAAAATTTCAACCGAATATCAACTTTCTTCTCTTTAAATCTACATTCAAGGTATTCAATGCTCGGATCTAAAAAGGTTAAAAGTTCTCTAGGAAATCGCCCAAGAACATTTATCATATTATGATCTGTAAACTCTAGCATATCACGTACAAAGAAACCCATATCATTTTTCTTATTAAGAGCAACAATAATGCTAACATCATCCATTAAATATTGCTCATTCTGATCCCTTTTTTTCTTCAAATCAGAATCCTTAAAATCAAATATACTCTTCTTTAATTTTATTCGCCTAATTTCTTTTGACCATAGGTTTTCATTATATATAACAAACCTTTCGTTACCGTCTATAGAACTCACTTCTTTTCTTATAAAGGTCTCTAACTTATTTATTAAAAAATCATCACAAAAGTACGACGTAATAATCACATGACTATTGCTATCTAGGTCATTCAAAATCTCCTTCGTCTTGACATCATTTATAGATTTATTATTCAACATTTTCAGAACAAAAGATATTGTTTTCAATATTGTTGTTTTTCCGGAAGCATTTATTCCAACAAACGAAATTGCTTGGTTCAGATATATGTTTGAAAAAACATTATATAGTCGCTCTTTGTCATCATCATCAACCCTTTGCTGTGCCACAAAATCTATGACCAATATATCATTATATAGTGGTAGACCCTCTAATGTTATTTTTAAAAGTTTCATAATTGCCTCCATTCTTATTCCCATGATTGTGTTTTTATACTTATATTATACCACATTTTAAATAATATTCAACATTTAATTACGCGTTACCCGATTTTATTTTCATGTAATCAGCAAACTATTTTCCAGACATAACGCTCCATAGCCAAGGGTTGGGTTTGGATAAAGACTTTCAATTCTTAGTGGTCTTGCCCCATCTATAAGATACGCTTTTAGCTTCTCTCCATATAGGTATGGGTCATTTCCCTGTATTATCCCCCATTCCATAAGGAGCGCGGCGCTTCCTGTCACAAAGGGTGTAGCCATAGAGGTTCCGGAACGTCGTGTATAGCCTCCTCCTGGAGAAGCTGAATTGATATTCACACCAGGCGCAACTATTTCCGGCTTAATTCTAAGGTCTCTGGTAAAGCCTCTTCCTGAGAAAGGTGCATAGCTACCTGTAAATGCATTATAGGCACCAACAGTTATGGCTCTATAAGCAGTAGAAGGAATAGTA
>JAQVQL010000304.1 GCA_028701595.1 Herbinix sp. | reverse complement strand
CTCTATATTCTTTTAACATTTTATAGATAGGATTATTATCTTTAGGTACCATTTTAATTCACAAGAATTTGAGTCAAAATTTCATTATATTTAACCTTATAATCCCCTAAATCAATATACACATCACTTTTTTTAAGAATCTCTTCATCGGGCCAGTAAGCAGGTAAATCAAATACCTCCGGGTATTCCTCTTGCATACGTTTTAAAACCTCTGTGTTCGGAGAAGTATATCCCATAGCCTCTGAATTTCTATAGGCTACATCCGGGTCAAGCATAAAGTTTATGAACATCTCGGCTTCCTTTTTATACTTACTGCTGGCTGGGATAACCATGGAATCATACCAGACATTTGTTCCTTCCTTTGGAACACAATAGGATATATTTTCAAACTCTTCCCAGTAAAGGTCCATAGCGTCACCTGAATATGTCAGTCCCATTGCCGCATCCCCGTTGGCAATAAGATCTCTTATTTCGTCCCCATAATAACCGTTTACAAGTGGCATTTGCTCTAAAAGTAAAGCCTTGGCCTCTGCCAACTCATTATCATTTGTGCTGTTCATTGAATACCCCAGCTTTTTAAGAGCAACTCCCAGAGTATCACGTACATCCTTCTTCATAAGTATTTGCCCTTTATACTTAGGGTTCCAAAGAATATCCCAGCTATCTACAGGGTCGTCTACCATATCGGTATTATACAGTATACCTATGGTTCCCCAGAAATAAGGTACAGAGTATTTGTTTTCAGGATCATAATCAGTATTTTTGTATTCATCGTCAATATATTTGTAATTTGGGATATTGCTAAAATCTATTTCAAGAAGCATGTTCTTCTTTATCATTTCAGATATAGCATAATCAGACGGAAAAACAACATCATAACTGCTACCGCCGGCTTCCATCTTAGCAAGGAGCTCTTCATTTGTTTGATAAACCTTGTAGTTTACCTTAATTCCTGTTTGATCCTCAAACTCATCAATTAACGTTTCATCCATGTATTCGCCCCAATTAAAAACGTTAATGGTAACCCCGGAGCCACATCCGGTCAGAGATACTAACGTGACAAGAACTAATACCAATACTACGAATAAGAGTATGTTTTTTTTCATATTATTATATCTTCTCCTTTATCCTTCTTCTTATTTATTATTATCATTAAAATAAGAACTACCACAAACATTAATGTACTCAAAGCGTTAATGGTAGGCTTAACGCCTCTTTTAGCCATTGAGTAAATCAGTATAGATAAATTTGTTGCCGATGTACCGGCTGTAAAAAAACTTATAACAAAATCGTCTATCGATAAGGTAAAAGCAATTAAGGCACCACTTACAATACCGGGCATAATCTCGGGAATAATAACCTTTCTCATGGCGTACGCCGGAGTTGCACCTAAGTCCAATGCTGCCTCTGCGGTATGCTTGTTAAGCTGCCTCAGCTTTGGCAGCACCGCCAATATTACATAGGGTATGCTAAAGACTATGTGCGCTATAAGCATAGTTACAAATCCAAGCTCAATGCGAATTGAAATAAACAATGTCATAAGAGCAACACCTGTTACAATATCCGGGTTTAACACAGGAAGGTTATTAATATTTAGCACAACAGTCCGCCCTAATCTTGTCATATTGCTAATACCCAGTGAAGCAATAGTACCGACAATAGTTGAAATCAATGTGGATAGCACAGCAATTAGTATTGTAAAATAAAGGGCTTCACGTATCTGTCTGTCTTTAAAAAGATCAATATACCAGTCGAAGGTAAAGCCACCCCATTGACCCCGGGATTTTGATTTATTAAACGAGAAAACAATTAATACTATAATAGGAGCATAGAGAAACAGGAAAATTATGCCCATATATATTCTTTTTATGGCTTTCTGCATTAGATTTTCCTCCTCTCTTCCTCAGGGCTGTTGTCAATACGCGACATTATAGCCATTGAGATTAAAATCATGATCATTAGGATTATTGACAATGAAGAGCCCAAATGCCAATTTCGTGACGACAGGAACTGCTGCTCTATTAAATCGCCTATTAAAGGAGTTTTCCCGCCTCCCAAAAGACCTGAAATTACGAAGGTGCTTACTGCCGGTAAGAAAACCATTGTAATACCCGATACAATTCCCGGTATACTTAAAGGCAGAATAACCCTCATAAATGTTATAACGCTGTTACCTCCGAGATCATTTGACGCCTCTAAAACATGCTTATCAATCTTGCTTAAAACAGTATAAATAGGTAAAACCATAAAGGGTAGAAAATTATATACCATTCCAAGGAGAACAGCCCCCTTACCGGGCATTATTTCAAGTTTAGGCAAGCCTATCCACAATAGCAACCTGTTAATGAGCCCATTGGGTGACAGTAGCGACATCCAAGCATATGTCCTGAGTAAAAAATTCATCCAAATTGGCACTAAAAATAGCATCAATAGTAGGTTTCGATATTTAATATCAGTATTTGCAATAATCATTGCTACCGGATATCCGATAATCAGGCAAATAAGTGTTGAAACACCAGCTAAAACAAAAGAATTCCCTATCACTTTTAGATATATCGGCTCGAGTACTTTTTTATAGCTGTTTATTGAGAATCTTAAATCCCTTATATTATGGATGTCTCCCTCTGTTAAACTATAAAAAAGAATTAAAAACAATGGTACAACAATAAATATAGCCATCCAAACAACATAGGGATATGCTATTCTTCCTCTTCCTCTTCGTTGCATGGCACATCCCCCCTTTTCATAACCTGTATATCAGCAGGCTGGACATTCATACCTACAACGCTCCCTTCCGGGAACATCATGGTACGTTGTACTAAATACTCTCGGGTGTCAGATTCAATAAGCATCTCGTAATGAACACCTTTAAATACAACAGAAGTAACTGTTCCTTTTATCATACCCTCATCGGGATTAACAACTATGCGGATGTCCTCAGGCCTGATAACTATGTCTACAGGCTCATTTGGAGCAAATCCTTTGTCAACACAGTCAAGAACCAAGCCATCAAAGGAAACTTTGAAATCTTCGGGCATGGTCCCTTCTATTATATTGCTTTCCCCGATAAAATCGGCAACAAATCTGTTGGTAGGCTCATTATATATATCTTGGGGAGTTCCTATCTGCTGAATAACTCCTTTATTCATTACCACAATAGTATCTGACATAGTAAGAGCTTCTTCCTGATCGTGGGTAACATAAATAAATGTTATTCCCACACTTCTTTGCATGTCAAGAAGCTCTATCTGCATCTCTTTTCTGAGCTTTAGGTCAAGGGCGCCTAGGGGCTCATCTAAAAGAAGTACCTTTGGCTCCTTTACCAAGGC
>JAQVQL010000303.1 GCA_028701595.1 Herbinix sp. | reverse complement strand
ACGGATTGACCGTAACGTCTTCATATAATACTATCTTCTTCCTAAATATAACTTTCTATAATTAATATGCCACGATAATGCCACCCTCGTTAGCATACATGGTACTTACTCCAGCTGTGTCTACTATAAAGCAATCCATAAAAGGAACCCTTTTAAGGATTTCGTCTTTAACAAAATTAGCCCTCTCTACACAATTACAGTGAGCGATTGCCAGAATTCTCTCCTGTGGCTTTATTACATCACGTTCAATAATCTTTGCCATGGATATCAAAGCCTTGGTAATGCCTCTCGCTTGCTCGAACTTTGTTATAGTTCCTTCGGGAGTAGCACCCATAACTGGCTTAATATTCAACACATTTGCTACGATTGCCTGAAGGTGGCTTAACCTACCGTTCTTTCGTAGATTATCAAGACTCTCTAGCACGAATTTAGTCTTCATCCCCGAACGGAAAGCATTAACCTTCTTAACAATATCATCGAACTTATGTCCTTCACTTATATACTGCTTAATCTTCATAGAAATTAATGCCTGCCCAACGGAAGCGCTACGTGAATCAAAGACTTCAATATTCTTCTTAGGATTCTCCTCAAGATATAATCTCTTCGCTAATTCTGCACTATTATAGGAGCCACTTAATTCTGAAGACAATGTAACTACATAAGTATCACCGTCATTGTTAAATTCCTTCATATAATCATCAGGTGATGGACATGCTGATTTGGGACTATTAGGACTGGCTTTCATAGTTCTTAGAAATTCCCCTTGATTAAATTTATCGTTATCCACGAATACCTTATCATCAACCATCAATGTTAAAGGGATAAACTCAAAACTCTTGTCCTCTTTAAGCTGTTTGGGGAGATCTGTACAGCTATCTACTACTATTTTGTAATCCATATTACTCCTCCGCTACTCACATTAATTATACAGATATATAATTATGCATGGATATTAATTACATTTCTAGGTCTTGTTATATCAGTATTCCACAATGTGGTTTTAATTACTATATAATAATACACTTTTTTGGTTTTTTCAAGTATACAGGGAAAAAAATTATATTGTTTATAATATTTTAATAATTAGCTATAGGGGCTGAACAAAAAAGCTACAGTCATTATTGAATAATGGCTTGTAGCATTTTCTCATTAATAAATTACTATGATTTTACTTAATAACCATATCCTTCCTTTTATGACAGCACTATTTCTTGTATCATTTCCTTAAGTTCAGGATAGGTATCAACATAGCTTAAATTACTAATTATAAGGTCTAATGAATTCGAATTATTAATCATATTATATATCTTTTCTTTGACACTGAACTCAATTTGAGCTCGATTAAGAATATCAAATATTCTCCATAGACTTTTATTACAAGCAATATTGGTATTGGAATAAAAGCATATCGTTAATTCATCCTTTACATCCAACTCCTTTATTTCCAATGTAGCTATATTACGCTCTTCATCGTAGCTTATTATGCTCATAGTCTGCCTGGAATTTATCTCTACACGATCTATATCATTTTTTGTAATACCATAGATTTTAAATTTATAATTTCTAGTCTCTGGGATTAAGGACAGGTCCCCCTCTGCAGGATGAATGGTAAACCGTTTATTCTGATTCCATGTTAAGCTATACTTTGTTGTAACGCACTTTCCTTCTTCATAATCCGTGCTGATACCATCATCCTCATACATGAACTGTTCCCCATCTGCTCCAACAAATATATTTATTTCGATGTCCTTTGGATTATCAACTCCATCACCGATAGCAGCTTCTGCTTCCATAGGAATAATCGCTCCCGCTTTTGCCAATACCGGTATTGTTTCTAGGGATCGATACATAATTATGTTTCGATTCCCCTTATAGATCAAGCCACTAAATATATCATACCACACACCTTCAGGCAACCAGGTCTTTACCTTACCCGCTTCTAAAATTGGGCTCATCTTATCAGTTATGGGACATATGATCAACTCACTACCAAAATAATACTGATTTGGAACTTCATAAGCTTCATACTGTTCAGGGTGGGAATAATACATGGGCTGAACCAAGGGCTTATCTTCATTATAGCATCTTGCATTCATAGTATATAGATAAGGAATTAGTCTATGTCTTAGTCTAAGAAAGTTGTTCATAACAGCTCTTTTTTCATCCGAATACATCCATGGCTCTTTCTTTGTGAATTGGCTATTGGTGCTATGCAAACGCATTATTGGTGAGAATACACCGTACTGTATCCATCTTGTAACTAATTCATCATCGCAATAACCCTTCATATGGCCACCAATGTCATGGCTCCACCAACCATAGCCAACATTTGATGCTGTGGCAGTAAAATATGGCTGAAAGGCAAGACTTTTCCATGATATTATGGTATCTCCGGAGAATCCTACTGGATACCTATGACTTCCAATACCTGCAAATCTTGATAATATCATAGGACGCTTACCGTTACGTTTGTTATCCAGATAATGATAATGATTAAGCATCCAAAGAGGATCTAGCCCCGGTATTTTAGTGGTGTTTCCCTGTTGCCAGTCTATCCACCAAAAATCTATGCCCTCCTCCTCAAGAGGATGATGAAGATGTTTAAAATACGCCTGCAAAAACTTAGAATCTGCAATATCAAAAGCGATAGGAGTCTCATTTACATAATCTACACCTAATTCCTTTGCCATATCTTCATAGGCATCCTCATGGGCTCTTACCCCATCTGCAGGGTGTACATTCAAGGTCACATGTAATCCTCTTTCATGTAGCTCTTTTAGCATTTTCTTATAATCAGGAAACAGCTCTTTATTCCAGCTATAACCTGTCCAACCACTTCCGTATTTTTCTTCAAGCTTTACATAGTGCCAATCCATGTCAATAACCGCAACTGAGAAGGGAAGTTCTTCTTCCTTGAAGCGGTCCATGAGCTCCATATACTCCTGCTGGGTATAGGCATGAAATCGACTCCACCAATTGCCTAAAGCATAGCGGGGTAATAAGGGTGTCTTCCCACACAAATGAAAGAAATCCTTTATACAATCCATATAGTCATGACCATATCCCCAAAAATAGATATCATGGTGCTCCTTCAGGGGTGTCTGGACCCATCCATCGTCGCCTATTGTCATTGATTGACTATCATTTATGAGAGCAAATCCTTTTCGCGAGAGTATTCCTTCCTGTAGCTCTATAGCACCATCTGCTTCATCAAGGGTTCTGGCGGTACCCATTAAATTATCACTGCTATCCCCATAACGCCAGATAGAATTATTAGAAAATGTCTGTCTACAGAGGCGTATGCTCAATCCGCTACTGGAGAATTCTCTTTTATC
>JAQVQL010000040.1 GCA_028701595.1 Herbinix sp. | reverse complement strand
GTCCTGAGAATTTGCGACTGTATTGTACAAATGATGATATATTACCAAGGCTCATTCTTCCTTTTAGATATAAAACAGCTCCAAAAACAGTTATCAAGGATAGAGAAAGGTTGTTAATAAATCCAACCGTAGGACCTGTCATGCTCCCATAATAATCCGCTTTATAATGGGCATCCACAGTATCCTTATTGATACTGTCAAATCGCTCTATAACTGCATTTTCTGCGGCATATGCCTTAATTGTCATTTGCCCCGATACCATTTCCTCGACGAATCCGTTAAGTTCTCCCAACTTTGCGGATCTTCGGCGAAATAATGGACGAACCTTTTTAGCCATATATCTTGTGTATAATAAGGAAAGAGGTATGGTTACAAGCATTACAAGTACAAGGATAGGTGATATTATAACCATCATAATTAGCGAGCCTATTACTGTAATGATACTGGCACATATTTGAATCACATCTGAAGATAATGAGGTGTTAATTGTATCAATATCATAAGAGAATTTACTAATTATATCACCGACCTGATGCTTATCAAAGTAGCCTATAGGAAGCTCCACCAGCTTGTTAAATACGTCCTCTCTCATTTTCTTTATAATTTTCTGACTTAAGCGAATCATAAGAATAGATAATATATATGATAGGATGGAGGATGCAACATAGAAAAGTACCATCCATTTTGCGTAATAAAATACTGTTTTAAATACTACCATGCCCTCACCGGGTTCGATGGCATCTATAGCTAATCCAGACAGCGTTGGTCCGACAAGCGCTAAAATGTTACTTCCCAGAGTAAGCAATATGGCTAAAACTAAATGAACTCTATAATGAGACACATAATACCAAAGCCCCCTAAGGACGTATTTGGTATCCTTTGGCTTATCGTTTTTTTCACTTATTCTACGGTGTCCGCCCGGAGCAGCAGCCATATATGTCACCTCATTTCATTATAATTCAAACTGCGATTGATAAATTTCCTGATATACTTCACAGGTATTTAGTAATTCCTCGTGATTTCCATAGCCTGCCATCTGGCCATCCTCTAGTACCAATATATTATCAAGCTTCATCACCGAGCTAATCCTCTGAGCTATCATAATACTGGTGGTATCCTTATGCTTTTCCCTTATAGCTTTTCTAAGCATGGAATCTGTCTTATAGTCCAGAGCACTGGATGAATCATCGAGGATAAGTATTTTCGGATTTCCTGCAAGGGCTCTGGCTATTAGTAATCTCTGCTTTTGACCTCCGCTTAAATTACTCCCCTTGATAGACAGCCTAAAGTCAAGCTTCTCTCTATATTCACTTATAAAGGAGGCAGCCTGTGCATCTGTGATTGCATCCTTAACCTGTTCTTTTGTTATCTCCCTGCCAAGGTTTATATTCTCATAGATACTGTCGGCAAACAGCACGTCATTTTGAAATGCCACACCAAAACTCATCCTAAGGGTCTGCTTATCAAGGCTTCTTATATCCTCACCGTTAATTCTTATACTTCCGCTAGCGACATCATAAAAGCGCATAAGCAAATGTATCAGCGTTGTTTTTCCTGAGCCTGTTGAGCCTATTATACCTAGGCTCTCTCCCTTCTTTATACCGAAGCTTACACCGCTTATACATGCTTCCTTAGCATAGGAGAAGCTTACATTATCAAACTCAATGTGATATTCGGATTTTGTAGCCTCTATCTCCTTCTCCTCTAAATCCTCCTCTGTATCAAGTACCTCTTCAATACGTATGGCAGAAGCCGTCGCTCTGGAGAACACTATAAAGATTCTTGTTATAGCCATGACAGCATGGAGCATAATCATAAAATAAGACAAAAACGCCACTATTTTTCCAGGCTCGGATGCTCCGCCATCAACCCTGTAAGCTCCTACTATAACAACGAGTGTTAATCCCATGTTAAGCAAGAAGTTCATGGTAGGGTTTGTTACAGCCATCAAGGTACTGGCATTAAGCTCTTTATCTACAACATCCTTATTTGCAGCATAGAACCTATCCTTCTCATATTTGCCCTTGGACAGAGCCTTGATAACCCTGACTCCGGTAATATTCTCTCTGACAACTCTAGTCATCCTATCGGTGGTCTCCTGGAGCTTTGTGTATAATGGTATTCCTTTCTTTGAAACAATAAATACTATAATAGACAGAAAGGGTAATATAGCTACAAGAATCAAAGTAAGCACTGGTTCTAGGGTGCTTGTTATAATGATGCCGCCAATTAAAATAATCGGTGCCCTCACACCAATTCTTTGCATCATACCTATCATATGATGGATATTATATGTATCAGTAGTCATACGGGCTTCAAGAGAGGGCACAGTAAAATAATTTAGCTGTCTTCCCGAAAGATTTAGAATCTTCTGAAAAAGGTCATGCCGTAGAACCTCAGTTGTATCTCTCGCCACCTTGGCTGCCATACGGTTTGCAATTATGTTAAAGGTTCTTGCTCCGATAGATAGAGCTATCATAACTAATCCCCATAGTAAAATTATATTTATCTTATTAAGAGGGATAATATCATCTATAATAAAAGCAAGTACCCAAGGAAGACCTAGATCCATGAAGGTACCCAATACTTTTATTGTTAATCCGACTGACATTCTAAAATAGTAGGGTTTTAAATATGCGAATACTCTTTTCAATCTTATTCCTCCGTAGGATTGAATTTTTGATACAAATATAATCTTATCATTTGTATAAATAAAATGCAATCTCAGCTAGCAAAAAGACAGGAGAAGTGAAGTCTTCTCCTGTCTTTACTCAGTAATTCATCATCCTAGTTATAGAAGTGGAGATATATATTATAACCTTAATATCCATTTTGCGATATCATCAATAACCTTCTGCTCTACAGTCCCCTTAATATTGTACTCTGTAGTATCCATCCTCCCATTGGTGGTCATAAATAGATGGTTTAGATTATCATATAATCGGAAGGTAACATTATCCTTAGCTTTAAGAAGCTCCTTCCATGCCATATAATCTATATCCGCATATACCTGAAAGTCTTTACTACCTTGGGCAATAAATATAGGTATGTCTATGTCTTTTACTATTATAGGGGTATCAATCTGGTTAAGGCTGTACCAGTAGGAAGCAGGATAACCTAGAATTATTTCAGCACTGCTTTCTTTTAATTCCTTTACTTTTTTAACTTGTGCATCTGTCTGAGCCAGAGCCAGCTTATAAAGCACATCAGATATGGACTCATCAGCCTTACTTAGAACTCTTACCTGGTCCAGTACGATGTCCTCAAGCCTTCTTGGACTTCCTGCTAGGCTTACAATTCCATCGACCTCTTTATTTCCTGACGCAATTTTTGGTGCCATCATTCCACCAAGACTATGACCAATAATTATTATTTTATCTGTATCTAGCTTGCCACAGCTCTGGGCATATTCTATTGCATGTGCAGCACCATCTAAGGAATCATCCTCTATAGTGAATTCATCAAATGACTTAGGTATATTCTCCTTATATCGAATTACAGCAATTCCTTTTCTTGCGAGACCATGGGCTAAGTCACGAAAGGGCTTATTAACTCCTATAGATTCATCTGCATCATGATTACCTGATCCGTGTATAAGAATAGCCACAGGAGGGTTATTAATATCCTTAGGAAGGGTTAATATACCTTCTAAGGGATTTTTACTATCTCCAAAAGATATTGTAATCTCCTCAAAAGAATCATCATGGGTAACAGAATCATAGGGAGCAAAGCTTATCCACAATCCATCCAGCTTTTTATCTGTATTATAAGAAAATAGAATCTGAATACCACTATTATCATAATCAAGGATAAGGTATACCGCCGTACCAGTGCCCGATGCCTCTTGTCTTATCTCTCTAACACTCTTGTAATTTCCAATATCAGCAACTGTATCCTTCCAGGCCTGCTCTAGAGCCTTTAAAGAAATTTGATCTCTTGCAAGTGGTGACAGAGTATCATGGGTTTCATTAAATTCTCCTTTACTCATCTGTAATGCCAGCTTCTTGCTAAGCTCTTCCAGCACAGATAGCTTCTCATCTTCTTCAATAACATCCCTATCATTATCTTCAATGCCTGTATCTTCAATGTCAGTATTATCAACGTCAGTACTCTCAATGTCAGCACTCTCAATGTCAGCACTCTCAATGTCTGTATTATCAGGAGCTACTTCTGATAAGTCGATTCCATCCTCCTGATTATCTACTAAGATATTATCCTTTTCATCCTTGTTAGATAAAACTATATCATTATTATTCTTTTGGGAGCATCCCGAATAAAATAATAACATTGTGACTATCAAAATAAACACATATAACTTTTTCACAGCCATATCTCCCCCCTTCATAAAGGTCTTCCAATTAGTAACCACAATCTTATGAATATTTTACCACATTCCTATGTCTTTTATATTAAAATTACATTAAAGTATGGGTTTTTTGCTGATGGTGTATTAGATTACTCGCCAATGGATTTGAATGCATTCGATAGCATCAGTTTTATTCTGTTTAGCTGATTGACGGCTGATATTCCCGGGTCATAGTCAATCGGAACGATATTAGCAAAGGGATAAAGTTCCTTTACGGGCTTAATCATTCCTTTTCCAGTCACATGGTTAGGTAGACATGCTAGAGGCTGTACACAGATAATATTCTCTGTTCCCTGTTCAATAAATTCAATCATCTCGGCTGTAACAAGCCACCCCTCCCCTGTCTGATTTCCAAGTGATAGAATCCTTGACGCCATATCAGCAAGCTCACCTATAGGTGTGGGAGGATGAAACCTTTTACTTTTTTCAAGCTCCTTACCCATAGTTTTACGAAAGCCCTGCATATAGTCACCTGCAAGATTACCAAGATTTTTATTTAGTTTCTTCCCGGCAAGATATTTGTATCTGAATCGTGCATTATAAGAAGAATATAAGAGATAATCCATAAGATCAGGTACAACCGCCTCTGCTCCTTCCTCTTCAATGATAGTCACTATGTCGTTATTGGCTATGGGATGATATTTTACCAGAATTTCACCTACCACTCCCACCCTGGGTTTTTTAATATCCATTAATTCCAATGTGTCAAAATCTTTAATTATTGCTTTAGTATTTGATCTAAATGTTTTATAAGAGCAATTCCTAACATTATCCTTAGCAATTTCCATCCATTTTTCAAATAAAAGGTTAGCCGAACCCGGAAACCTTTCATAAGGTCTTGTCCTATAAAGAACCCTCATAAATAAATCTCCATATATAAGAGCTATAAGGCATCGGTTTAGTAAGCCAATAGAATATCTAAACCCGGGCTGCTTATCAAGGCCCACGGTATTGACAGATATCAAAGGTACATTGGGAAAACCCGCTTGTTTAAGACCCAGCTTTAGTAGTGCGAGATAATTAGTCGCTCTACAACCGCCACCGCTTTGAGTAATTATCACCGAGGTTTTTTCAGTATCATATAATCCTGACTTAAGTGCCTGTACTATCTGTCCCACCATTATTACTGCAGGATAGCATGCATCGTTATTGACATATTTTAATCCCTCGTCCACAGCCGAACGGTCCATTGCGGGTAGTATCTCAAGCCTATATCCGCTCCTCCAAGCCGCTTCCTTTAGTAATTCAAAATGTATTGGTGCCATCTGCGGTGCAAGAATGATATGAGTACTTCGCATAGCCTTTGTAAATATGGTGTTTTTATAGCATATTTCTTCTATCTTTGGCTGATAGCCTTTTCTTTCTCTCTCATCTATAGCGGCAATAAGTGAGCGTATCCTAATCCTTGCCGCACCAAGATTGTTACCCTCATCTATCTTTAGAATTGTATATATTTTCCCTACTGATGCTAGTATTTCTCCTATCTGGTCAGAGGTTACCGCATCCAGACCACATCCAAAGGAATTCAATTGAACAAGCTCCAAATGTGGCTCCATTGTTGCAAGATAAGCTGCTCTATATAGTCTGGAGTTATATGTCCATTGATCGACCACTCTTAGCTTAAAATCAAAGTCAACCAGATGAGCAAGGCTATCCTCTGTCAGAACAGCCAGTCCGTATGAAGATATCAACTTGGCAATACCATGATTTATCTCCGGATCCACATGATAGGGCTTTCCACATAAAATAATACCCTTCTTATTATTTTCTCTTAGTAGCTCTAGGGTTTCCTCTCCCTTTTGTCTTATATCTAGCCTATAATTCTCTCTTTCCTTATAAGCTGCACTAACAGCTTCCCTTGCTTCCTTTATGCTTACTCCGTATTCCTTAAGTTCCGAGGCTAACCTTTTTGCAAGTACCTTTTCATTGTCCAGAGATAAAAAAGGTGCGATAAATTTAACCTGTTCGGATTTTATTTCATCAATATTATTCTTAACAACCTCAGGATAGGATATAACAATTGGGCAATTATAATGGTTATTGGCATCCTTATATTCCTTCTTCTCATATACAATCGAAGGGTAAAATATTGTATTTACCCCTTTCTCTATAAGGCTAAGTATATGTCCATGACAAAGCTTAGCAGGATAACAGGTGGATTCAGAGGGAATAGTCTCTAGCCCCTTTTCATATATGCTTTTATCAGAGTGCTGTGAGAGAATTACTCTAAAGCCGAGACTGGTAAGCAGTGTAAACCAAAATGGATAATTCTCATACATATTTAACACCCTTGGTATCCCAATAACTCCTCGCTTTGCCTCGGATAAGGATAGTGGATGATATCTGAATGTTCGACGGTATTTATAGTCATAAAGATTAGGGAGCTTCATATCCTTGCTTTTTTCTCGGCCGCTCCCTCTTTCACATCTGTTACCACTGATAAAACTCTCTCCATTCGAAAATGAATTAATTGTTAAAAGGCAGTGATTAGTACATTTCTCGCATCTTTTGCATGATGAGCTTATATTGAAATTTAATAAGGCTTTCTTAGTTAATATCGTAGATGAAGATATCCTTTTATCTTCTACTCGTCTTTCCTTTTCTACTCTTCTTTCTTTTTCTACTCCCTTTTCTATCCCACTTTCTACTGCACCACTATCTTCAAATTCCTCTGCTTCATGCTCCTTTGAGTATAAAGCTGCCCCGTAAGCTCCCATTAAGCCAGCAATCTTAGGCCGAATTACCTTTCTATCCAATATAAGCTCCATTGCTCGAAGCACCGCATCGTTATAAAAGGTTCCACCCTGCACTACGATGTTTTCCCCAATATCCTTTTCGTTTCTAACCTTAATGACCTTATAAAGTGCATTTTTGATGACTGAATATGCCAGTCCCGCAGACAAATCGGACACATCAGCCCCTTCCTTTTGTGCTTGCTTTACCTTTGAATTCATAAATACCGTGCATTTTGTTCCCAAATCCACCGGGGTTTTTGCATATAGTCCCTGCTTAGAAAACTCCTCTACCGGTATGTTAAGGGAGCTGGCAAAACTTTCTAAAAACGATCCGCATCCAGAGGAACAGGCCTCATTAAGTAGAATACTATCAATTACATTGTCTTTAATTCTTAAACATTTCATATCCTGGCCACCAATATCCAGTATGAATTCCACCCCGGGCTGAAAGAACTCCGCTGCCTTATAATGAGCAATGGTTTCAATCACGCCGAAGTCCGCATGAAAGGCTGCTTTCATCAGGGCTTCACCATATCCGGTTACCGTAGACTTTATTATTTTTACACCTATGGGAAGCTTATCGTATAAATTCTTAAGAATTGATACCAGCTTCATAAGTGGATTTCCTTCATTTCTTGAGTAATGGGAATATAGTATTTCACCCTCTTCACCAATAAGCACAACCTTACTAGTGGTTGAACCGGCATCAATACCCAGATATGTCTTTCCTCTATAATTAGATAGATTTCCAATCTTAACCGTCGACTTATCATGCCGTCTCCTAAAAGCATCATACTGCTCTTCATTTGTGAATAATGGGGTTAGACTAACAATGTCCTCATCCCTTCTATTAGTTATCTTCTGTGCCTTATTACAAAGTTCTTCTAATCCTAGAGGCATCTTATTTTGTCCCCATAGCGCAGCACCCATGGCCGCATACAGTTGGGAGTTCTCAGGGCATATTGCCTCTCTACATGAATCCTTAAGGCTAATCGAAAATCTGTTTCTTAGCTCAGATAGGAAAAAGAAAGGTCCTCCAAGAAATGCAACCCTTCCTCTAATAGGCTTACCACATGCCAAGCCTCCGATTGTCTGATTAACCACAGCTTGAAATATCGAAGCCGCTATATCCTCTTTTCTTGCACCCTCATTTATAAGAGGCTGCACGTCTGTCTTTGCAAAGACACCACACCTTGAAGCTATGGGATATATAAACTTACTCCCCTTGGCATATTCATTAAGTCCAGCAGCATCAGTATTCAACAATACTGCCATCTGATCTATAAATGCTCCTGTACCCCCGGCACAGCTACCGTTCATTCTTTGCTCGATAGCTCCCTTAAAATATGTTATTTTAGCATCCTCACCGCCCAGCTCTATAACCACATCTGCCAGAGGAATATATTCCTTAACAGCACAGGTACATGCTACCACCTCCTGTACAAAGGTTAGCTTAAGCCATTCAGATACTGATAATCCACCAGAGCCTGTTATTGTTACACTGCATCGAATATTACCAAGCTCCTTATAGCACTCTGTAATCATCCTTACTACTGTATTAGTCATGTCCGAATAATGCCTCTCGTAGGATTGGTAAATCAGCATTTTATTTTCTATGACAACTATTTTTACAGTGGTTGAACCGATATCTATTCCCATATAAGTATTTGTCATTCTCTAACTCCTGCTATAATAAAGTGTTTAGTGTCTACTAGAAATTAATATCACACTTATGTATTATGTACATATATAATTAATTCATTCAGGACAAATTCTACTAGACGAAATCAAAATTAGAATCTATAATATTATTATGAAGTATGGTAAGGAGGCGGAAAGATGGCAAATAGGGATATTAAAAAAGAAGTCAGGAAAAAGAAAAAGACTGATGTAGGCACTGTTCCATCACTAAAGCCCATGATGTCAGAGCCTGAGGTTGTAAAAAAACCTAAAAAGAAAGCTTAATGAAACAACAAAGTATAGCCTGAAATCTCACATTTGTAGGAGATTCAGGCTATCTTTTTATTCTTATATATTATATACATTTCAACCGTGGTTAAATTTAATTATCAAGGGTTACCCTTACGCCAAGTAGGTTAAGCTCATCAATCGCTTGATCTATATTACTAAAATGTATCGTATTAAAGCCAAAATTGGAGGCTGCTTCTATATTCACTTTCATATCATCTAAAAATACTGCCTCCTTGGGATTTATCTTATATTTGCTAATAAAGCTCTCGTATATTTCCACTTCAGGCTTCACATATCCTGTCTCATAGGAGATGACGCCTCCGTCTACATACTTAAAGAAATCAAAACTATCCCTTGCATATTTGAAATTAGCCTTTCCATAATTGGATAATAGATAAACCTTATAGCCAGCTTTTTTTAATCTAAGCACGAACTCAGAAGCATAGTCATATTCCTTCACAATTTCATAGCTATTCGTTAAAAATGTCCTTATCTCTGCTGCAATCTCAGGATCTAAAGCCATAAATTTAGCTATCAAAGACTCATCGATTGTATCACTGTCACTTCTATCAACTTCTCTCCACAGTTTGTCTTCGACCGTAGACTTGCAAAGCCTTCTAATAAACTCATCTGAGTAGCCCTTCTCCTTCAGATAAGTATCCACATCAAAGCTTGCCAATACATTGCCAATATCAAGTACAATCGTTTTTATCATTATATTATCCTCTTTCTGTATATTATAAATTAATTTCCTTAGTAGCTATATTCTCAGTAAATATCCTATCATGCTCTACAAATACTATGGTTGGGCAGAAGGCTAATATCAGCTCTTCAATCTGCACTCTCGAGAATACATCAACAAAGTTCAAGGGCTCATCCCACAGAAACAAATGTGCCGGCTCTGAAAGACTTTTCGCCAGTAAAACCTTCTTTTTCTGTCCTTGGCTAAAACAACTGATATCCTTGTCAAACTGACCTCTCTCTAAATCCAACTGACGAAGTACTGTCTTGAATATAGTCTCATCAAGCCCATATTTATATGACAAATCTGTTAAGGAGCCCTCTAAATATGAGGTGTCCTGTGATACATAGGATACCTTAAGTCCCTGAGCTATAAAGACATTACCAGTATACTTTATACTATTACCAAGAAGCAATTTGAATAAAGTAGACTTTCCAGAACCGTTCTTTCCCCTTACAGCTATCCTGTCATTAGTCCTTACCAGCAGGTCTATATTAGAAGCAACTTCATTGTTATCATAAAATAAGCTTATATCCTCAAGCTCTATCAACCTTTTACTATGAAAGGGTAATAAATTCATCTTTAAGGGATCTGCTTGCTCTATATCCTTAAGTAGTTTCTTCTTATCTTCAATAGCATCTAGTTTCCTGCTTTCTATTGCCTTAGCACGTTTCATCATCTTAGCTGACTTATGCCCCACATACCCTCTGTCTCCTACATGGCTCCCGATTTTCGATGCTTCTACTTTATCAGACCATCCCACGGTTCTTTTTGCTGCCACTGTAAGAGAAGTAATATCCTTTTTGAGCTGCTTGTTCCTCTCAATTTCATAATTATCATTTAGGGTTTTATTATGAAACCAGGACGAGTAATTACCCTTTTGAAGTTCAATATTGGTCCGGTTGATGGAAAGCACATGATCGATACATTTATCTAGGAATGCCCTATCATGGGATACAAGAATAAAGCCGCCTTTTGTTTGTAAATAATCCGCAAGGACATCCCTACCCTCCATATCCAGATGGTTTGTAGGCTCATCGATTAATAGGAAATTATTCTTCTTAAGGAAGAGAGCTGCAAGCATTATCTTTGTACGCTCTCCAAAGCTTAATGTGGCAAATGGCCTGGTAAGAACCGATAAATCAACCTTAAGCTTTCCTAACTCCCTTTCAAGGAGCTCCTCTATAATATATCCGTCATGCTTCTGATATAGCTCCTGAAGCTCACCATATCTGTTCATGTGAGAAGAACTATCCGCTTCCTCCCTAGCCACCTGACCTTCCTTAATATCCTGCTGTTGACTTTTTAGGCACAGCTCCATTTCCTTCTCCCATTCTCTAAAGGGAGCAATAATATCCTTTATTACTTCCATAGCTATGATATCTTCATTCTCAATATCATAAGGAAAATAATCAAAATTCACAGCAGCTGTTATGCTGCCTCTATAATCATATTTGCCCAATAGTAGATTTAGAAAGGTGGTTTTACCCCTTCCGTTTCTTCCTATAAAGCCCAATCTCCAGTCTGTATCAATCTTAAAGCTGACATTCTCAAATATCATATCATAAGCTGTATCATAACTAAAGGACAAATCATTTACTGTTATAAGCGACATAGATGCCTTACCTCCTTTTATGGTAATATAATAAAAGCCACAAGAAATCATCTTCCTGTGGCTTATTTTGCTTCCTATTTATCTAAGTTACTCTCTTTCCAGCTAGGAATATGTCAAGGAATTTCATATAATCCTGATATGAAAATAATAAATCTAGCATATCAGATATGCCATCTACACTTAATTTACCTGTAGGGAAGGCTGGCGGAGTATGCCAATTAGGAATAGACCCAATAGGTAGACTACTAGCAGCCCTTACTGCTCCGGATTGCTTACTTCCTGTGGTCTTAACCGTGCCAGCTGTATAATCCTCTTCCATATACTTCATAACCTTTACCACATAATTCTGTGTCTCTTTAAAGGGAGGAATCCCACCGTATTTTTTCACATTTCCCATTCCTGCATTATAAGCTGCCAGGGCTAGCTTGGTATCACCGTCATATCGTTTTAGTAAATCAGATATGTATTTTGAACCGCCCATAATGTTCTGCTCTGGATCAAAGGAATCTGTGACTCCCAAGCCTTCGGCTGTCTTTGGCATCAGCTGCATTACACCCTGTGCCCCTGATTTAGATACTGCATTAGGATTAAAATCAGATTCTGCTTTCCCGATGGCCTTTAATAGGTTTACGGGTACATTATATTTTATGGAGGCCTGCTCAAATATGTCATCTAAGCTTGTACTTTCCTCCAAATAAGATGCAAAATTATCGCTACCAGTCTTATTTACTTTACTATTTCTGATATCATATTCTGTAGACTGTAAGTTTGAAATACCGCCAACTTTGGACATGGTCTCCTCCTTTGTATTTACAACAAGGTTCTTCTTAATTCCTCGTCTGATTTCATAGATAGATAAGCCGGTGCAATGTCAAACACTGTCTTAGCCCCGTATTTGCCTTCTTTATTAAGACGATACGTAGCTCTTGCAAAAGCCAGTAGTACATTCGCAGTAAAATCTGGATTAGAATCAAGCTTTATTCTGTACTCAATAATATGGTTGTTCTCGTTATCTATGCCTGTCCTTCCACTTTGAAATACAAATCCGCCATGAGAAATCTTGTTATGGTCTCTATCCAGTTCTTCTTTAGATATAAAATGCACTATAGTATCATAATCACTAAAGTAATCAGGCATAGTCTTTATCTCAGTCTCTATTCGACTTAGGTCGGAACCCTCTTTGGCTACTACAAAACATTCACGAAGATGCTTTTGTCTTGTGCTAAGCGCAGGCATATGACCGTCTCTTACCTTCATTAGTGCTTCTTCTTTAGGAATAGTATATTGCTTTGCATCAACTACTCCTTCAATTCTTCGTATCGCATCAGAATGTCCCTGACTTACTCCCTTTCCCCAGAATGTATAATTCTTGCCTTCAGGCAGAACCACATCACCATACAGGCGATTTACAGAAAATAACCCGGGATCCCATCCACTGGAAATAACACTGGTTTTATTAGACTTAAGAGCAGCCTGATTCATAGCATCATAGTACTCAGGAATTTTGGCATGGGTATCAAACCCATCCACCGTATTGAACATGGAAGCAAATTCCACACCCTGGGAGGGTAGATCCGATTTGCTACCTCCGCATAAAATCATTACATCTATTATATCGGTCATTTTCTTTGCTTCATTTATATGATAAGCCTTGGCATTCTTTGTTAATAGCTCAATTGTATCAGCCTTTCTTCTGGTAAAGATTCCAACCAGCTCCATATCCGTATTTTGAGTTATACCAAGCTCTACACCCTTTCCCAGATTACCGTAACCTACTATGCCTATTCTAATTTTCTTCATAAATGCTCCTCCTGACTGTACCCGTCCGTTTGATGAATCCTTATATCCGATTATACTGTTTCACTAGGAATAATTTTAGCATAAGCATGATAGTAACACAAATATAATTTAAAAAAGAGCTTAGCAAGTTATTCTATATAACTTGCATAAGCTCTATTCCTTTACCTATTCATATAGACAGGTATATATATTAAATTAATTTTTAAG
>JAQVQL010000302.1 GCA_028701595.1 Herbinix sp. | reverse complement strand
ATTTAAAGAAGGAAGGCTATCATATAGGAAATAAGTTGATTTTCTATATGTAGCCTTCCTTTTATATTTTCAAAAATTAAATAGAAGAAAAAATGTTATTAGGTTTATGTTACGATAGTTTCTGGCCACAGTTGGGACAGAAATTAGCTTCACCACTTTTCTGACCGCAATTGGGACAGAAGTTGGGTTTTGCACCAGCCTGTTGTTCAGCATTATTCTGATTATTATTGCTTGGCTGACCTTGATTATTGTTGCCTGATACTTGATTCATATTCTGCATCATCTGATTAGCAACATTCATTCCCATCATCATACCAGCCATATCAGAAGCTGTACCACCGCCTTTTACCTTACCAGAGGCAATTCCATCGGTCATTTCTACCTGCTGATAACGTCCCAGATCTCCTACCATGCTGTGAGAAGCGTTCTTGTTAATCATTTTCTGAATTTCTTCAGGATAGTTAAAGCTCATGATATTAAATCCGGTTACGGATAAACCGCTATCAAATAGCTGCATGCCCAGGTCTGTTTTGATTCCTTCTGCGATATCAAAGGAATTTGCCTGGAGATTGAACATATCCTTGCCTTCCTTGGATATCCATTTCATCAGAAGCTGATCAAGTACGGCGCGGATACGAAGGCTTACATCCTCCACCAAATAGCTTTGTCTAACACCAGCTATCTTATCGATTAGCTTGACATAATCATTAACCTTAAAGGTAACAGTTCCATTGGCACGGATAGGCATACCGCCCGGTAATGCAGGGGTAGGAATATTGATGGCATTTTGTGTACCCCACTTTGTCATAAATTCCTTAGTGTTAACGAAGAGTACCTCTGCTCGCATTCCGCTGTTAAAGCCGAATTTGAAGCCTTTTAAGGTGGAGAGAAAGGGTATTATCTGTGATTCAATATCATAATCACCTTCGTCCTTAAAGATACCTTCGATTTTCCCGTTAAACAGGAATATAGCATCCTGTCCGGGGCGGATAATTAATCGGCTTCCCTTTTTGATTTCCTCATTACTCCATTTGTAGAAAATCATATCATCGCGAAATTCCTTCCATTCCACGACGTTTGCAAATTGTTTTGAGAATAGTCCCATATTATGCACCTCCCATATATTTTTCATATCTATACTTATTTAGTATAACAGATTAGATGTTCAAGAACTTTGTCCTTATGAATTCGCAGATTAAAAACTCAAATGCTTCGTATTTTCGTTCACCTACAGTTTTCTTCCTCCAGAGCTGTGAGAGCGTCCTCCGCCAGAGATACCACCTCTAAAGCCTCCTGAGTTAAAGCCACCTCTGCCTCCACCTGAAGAGGAGTTTTGCTGAGGTTTTCTCCATCTTGTTACAGATGATCTGATGTATTGATCTCTTCTTCCGATAAGACCTCCACGACTTCTGTCCAGGTAATCTCTGGCACCTGCTGTCATCCTTCCGCTTGAACGATATGCCAGGGCTCCAACCACGATTCCGCCAATTATTAGAGCAACAACTAGCTGAAACCAGAAATTAATAAAAATACTATTCATAAAAGCTTCTTTATCATAATGTCCCTGATAATCATATTCATCGTAGCTGTATTCATTATCGGGATCAAAGCCTTCTGGCGTACTATCATATCTATAGTTATGGTCATAGTTTAGCTCGGAGTCATCCTCCATATAATTAGCTGACATAATTATATAGGTCTTGAATGCATCATAATAATGATCGTTCTTTAAGTAATCCGCAACATTATCAAATATTTTGTCAACTCTCTTGGAGTGTATATAGGTTTCTGCTAGACCAAATCCCTCCATAAATATTTCTGGCTCATCACTGTCTCGAGAATCATAAAGAAAATATACTCTGTCACCTACAGGCAGCTGATCCTCAAAATCCTCTATATATTTTTCTGGATTAGTGGCATTTTTATCATCATTAGTCAGTACATAGATTTCGATGCCTGCCCTTTCGCCGTATTCATGGCTTAAGTCTTCAAGCTCCTGTGTTTCATAAGTATCCAGTAGCCCTGCTTCATCGTATACTCGTCTATCATCTACAGCGGATTCGGTGACTTCTGCTTCATTTGAGGAAGCATATACAGCCATATGGCTATTCTTATTATTAGGTAGGAGATGTAGCATAGCGGTTAGGATAAGCGCTAAACAGAATAATAATCTGCCTATATGTTTTACCATGTTTCTTGAGCGGTTATCTTTTAGAACCATAAGAATCCACCTCCTAGAATTAAAGTCACTATACGAAACAGAAGGAAGCTTCCCCCAGATACACCAAAGAACCATGCGGCGACCTTTCCTGGGCTGATGGGAGGCTTGCCTACGATTTTACCAGTCTGGCCATTCATGGCAAATGTATGCTCTGCTTGCCTAAAATCATAGCAAACCATCCATACAGGTAGTAGAGCATAATCGGAATTCTTCTTTTTGACATTTATACTCTTTCTATTATAATGAACGGTTGAATAGCCTGATATAGTAGATCTTATATATGAATCTACATATGATTGTACGCGGTTTTTTATTCTCGGTAGTAGCTCATCATCGTCATAATCGTATTTTTCGGCTATATATCCCGCAAGGTAAGGCATCTGGAATTCCTTAATACTATTATAAGGATAGGGCTCTAGTTTATCCATCATGGTATCGTCCATCTTCTTAGATGCATCACATGGAACTTTTAGATAATCTAAATCTACCTTACGATATACATGGTAGTATTTTGTTTCCTTGTATATCCAATCTCCTCTTGAGTAAGTCCTGACTCTGGTGCATGTAGCCTCGGCCTCCCCTTTTCCGTTCAGGTCATATAGCCAAAAGGGTACATATAGGCCTGTAATATCCTTGATTCTATCGGCGACTCTAAAGTCACTAGGAGTCAGAAGACCTTTCCTACACCATTTTTTAAATGCTTCCTGGGCTTGTGCCTTGCTGATAGAAAAGGGAATCACACTTTCAGGTGCAAGACTTCCTGACAGACGGTCACTGATGACTATACCTGCACCACAAAAGCTACATCTAGTTGCTGTTGTCTGTGTATCGGTTAATAGGACAGCACCACAATTCTTACAATTATATTCGGTAACATCACCCTCCTTAAAGGTTGGATGATGGATTGTTTCATCATCAGATGAAGGATCCTCATAATCATTGTCAAAGGAACTCTGTAAAGCCTTCTTATCATCCTCATCTAGATCATAGGACACCTGCGCATTACTAGGAAGATCAGGTTGACCTGCCATACTTTCAATGCTATCCTCCCGACCACAGCTACCGCATTTAAGCTTTCCAGAGCCTGTGTCAAAAGCCATATCAGCTCCGCAATTAGTACATTTATATTGTGTTACCACG
>JAQVQL010000039.1 GCA_028701595.1 Herbinix sp. | reverse complement strand
TCAATTGAAGTTATTCCATATTCTTCATTTATCTGATCTTTAATGAATTTTTGTAGAGTTCCCGCCAGTGTCGATTTACCAGCACTGGATGGACCATTAAGTAATATAACTTTCTTACTCATATCACAAACCTCCATACATACAACTAACCCATATTTTACCACATCTATCGACAAAATAAATGCCCAAACTTAATTAATATCTAAAGAATATAATATATATTTATTTTGATTGTGTTTTTTGAATTAATGCTTCTTGAAGCACCTGCGAAAAGTTAACTCCATCAGCCATTTCTATTTAGGTAACACTCATTCTTTTTTAACAATTAAAGAAGTTCCTGAGTTCTCATCATGTACTCCTTTCAATGTATTATAATACGTGTCAATACGTGTGTAAATATAATGTTTCTCTGGCAAATAGTATGTTTTTTTCTCTATTGACTCTCACATTATGGTATACTTTATAATAAAGTTGAGCTCAAAAATACACATATATGTGAGGATATATAAATGCTAAGAATAGGTGTTTTCTCAAAACTATCAAGGATAAGTATACGAATGCTACGACATTATGATGAAATCGGCTTGCTTGTGCCACAGACCATAGATAACTTTACAAGTTACCGTTATTATGGAAAGGATCAGCTCCCTACGGCAGCAAGGATAACTTCTTTAAAGGCCATGGGGTTCAGTCTATCCACAATTGGAGAAATCCTAAAATGCTATGATAATCCCTTGGCACTTGCTAATTTCTTGACAATTAAGCAAGAAGAGGTTGCAGCCGAAGCTGAAGAAGTCCGCCATCGTTTACTACTCCTTGACACAGCCATAAAAAGGCTGAGAAAGGATGATACTGCTATGAATTACAATGTAACTATAAAAACCATGCCAGAACGCTATGTTGCCAGTGTACGAAAAGTGATACCATCATACAATCAAGAAGGAATGCTATGGGGCATTATGATGTCTGAAACCGCTTCTATGGGATTGCAGATTGCCGAAAACAGTAACAGTCTTGCTATGTTCCACGACGATGGATATAAGGAGAGCGATGTTGATGTTGAGGTACAGATAACCGTTAAGGGCACTTATACAAATACTGAAAATGTCGTCTTCAAGACTGTTCCCGCAATGGAAATTGCATCATCAACTTATAAAGGTAGCTATGAGCAGATGCCTGCAGTTAACCATAAGGTTGCCACTTGGTTGGAGGATAACGGCTATGAATTTAATGATATGATGTTCTTAATCTACCATGTTAGTCCAAACCAAACACAAAACCCCGATGAATATGTTACTGAGGTATGCTACGCTATCAAAAAGAAATAACTTCAAAAGAACAATATCTCTGTTTTATATGTGATATTGTTCTTTTAAATAAGTGAAAGTATCTCTATCTCAACATGATACGAAAACCATTGAAAGGAATTGCATCCCTTTTAGTAAAGGTCGCTTTTCAAACAGAACCGTTCAAACATATCCTTTCAAGCAGGGCCACCTAATCCTTTATTGAAAAAGTCCTTAACAATGTATATAATTAACTAAACTAATCATTTATAACCTCCTGAAAATGAGTACTCGGATATTATTGGAGTAATGATAAGCACTTGCCCCTTAAAGCCAGGCAGCATCCAGGAGGATGAGGCTTATGCGAAATATCTTATATATGGTGCTCCCGGTACACCAGATGACTATGTTCACTTATTTGTCGGCCTTGATTATATGACCCTTACCGAAAGCCGAGACAAGAACAATAAATAAATCTAAAAGCCTGATACGTAATTCATACCAGGCTTTTCAATTTATTGCTTATTGCTTATTACTACTAAGCATTAATTTCTCCTGCTTTTTTCAATGCTAATTTTGTAACTAATGGTCCAACTAGTTCGTATATAACTGTTCCGCACAATACAATAGTTCTTATCTTCTGTCCATATTCAGGTACAACTGACATTGCTACACTTGCAAGACCAATCGCTACTCCTGCTTGAGGAATTAATGTATAGCCCAGGTATTTTTTTACCTCAGGCTCTGATTTACTAATCGTTGCACCAATAGCTGCCCCTGAGATTTTTCCGACAACACGAAATACAATATAGAGGATCCCAATAATACCTACTGCTGGCAATATGGTTAGATTCAACTCAGCTCCAGATATGAAAAAGAAAAGCATAAAGATAGGTGGTGTAAATCTATCTATCAAATCAAACACCTTGTTACTTACCTTTGATAAATTAACATATACCGCACTCATTGCCATACATGCCAACAATGGTGAATATCCCAATGCATTACATACACTGATACATAATAATATCATTGCCGTTGATACAACTAATCTATTTCCCCTACCAGTAAACCATTTTGTAGCAAAAGCTAAAGCCACACCAAGTACTGCACCAAATACTAGCGCTCCTACAATCTCAATAATTGGGTCTAGTAATGTGCTAGCAATTGAAGTTGTGCCTGTAGATGTAATTGCCTTTGATATAGCTACTGATATTCCAAATAATATTAATGCCGCTGCATCATCAATAGCAACAACAGGAAGTAAGGTGTTTGTCACGGGTCCTTTTGCCTTATACTGTCTCACAACCATCAAAGTTGCTGCTGGCGCGGTAGCTGCAGCAATCGCACCCAACACAAGTACAAATGATATTTCATATCCTGCAATAATAAGTACTAAATCCACTAATAATACAGCCCCAATCGCCTCTGTAAAAGCTATAACTAAAGGTGCCTTTCCAACTTTTTTTAGATATGATAATTTAAATTCTGCTCCAATTGAAAATGCAATAAACCCTAAGGCAACATCTGGTATTATAGAAAATTTTTCAATTACATCTATAGATAATATATTTAAGCAATAAGGCCCTGCCAGTAATCCTATGATTAAATAGCCTGTTACATTAGGCATCTTTATCATTTTCATCAATTTGCTTGATAGCAAACCTAAAATCAACGAAATTGATAAATTAAATAGTATATCTGACTCCATTAATTCTCACCAAGCCCTTCTACATAAGTAATAGGCACGGAGAACATTATTCCGGTATTAGCCGCTCTTAAATCCACTGCTTTTTTAATCGTATTTCTTGCCACAACTGCTCGATTATCATCTAGGACAAACATCATGACTTTACTTGCTTCGAATCCATCTTCTTCAGCTAAATGTCTTAGCATGCCAAACATAGGCGTATCATGTAGATCTCTTAAAGACTTAGCCATTCCCGATCCTTCTAGTATTGTTCCTCCCTTAATTCCTTCTTCTGCAAGTTGCTGTAGAATCTTATCGATTAAATCAATTTGCTTAAGTATTAATATTAATAACTGCATTTTATTCATCCTTTCCTTGTACAATACATCTAGATTACTTGACAAAACACACATATAGCAGAGGGCTGCAACATGTGTGTCCTTGTATTATTATACTCAGTATAATATTCCTGATGGGACGATTTGTCAAGTAAGTACCCAGGCAAGATAGTGCTAATCTCAACACTTTTCTATGTTAAAAAAGTAGACGATTTTGTTAATTTTATCTAACTCATAACCCGAAGTAGCTAGTCTTTTACCCCAAAAAATCACTAACTCTACTTTTATGAACAACTAATTATGAAATATTGTCCTTTCTGATAGTATGAAAAAAATAATTCCTGTATAATTTTCTTCTTATATAGAGACATTTACCTATCCTTAGTGTCCAAACTCTACTATCTTCCATCCTGTCTGAGGAGATTCATATACCATGATACAATTCCAAAACTGCTCGCCGCTATTGATACTGATGGTCATTTCTTTTTTATATTGCATATCCATTGTTACAGCAAAAGTTATTGAATTACTATTAGTATCGTAAATTGGCTCTACCTTTAGTAGCTTCGCAGATTTTAAGTTACTTAAGCTTGATCTTGCTCCTATTTCAGCACCGGATAAGGGTAAGCTCAGCCGTTCATTAAATATTTCCTCATTAATCATATTTGACGTTAATTTATCTAATAAAGCTGCTCTCGAGATATAATATTGTGCTGCATTAGCATCATTATTATCTATGGCAATGAAGTATTCTTTGATAACCTGCTCAGGCTCTAGTGCGGATATCCCCTCTTCGAATTCATCCACTTTAACCATGTCTGTAAGCCATTCATTAAGATTTTGTCCTGTCACGTTTTCAAAACTATTTCCCTTCAGGCTACAAGCGTTAAAAGTGCTGTGTCTTCCCGCACTGATAAATGCACCTATTATTTTATTATCATATTTAACAACTATCCCTCTACCATTCTGTATCGGATAAAACTCCTTGGGCATACTCTCATTTACCCTATATATATCAACCGTTATGTCTGAGGTGTTTGAATATTCGCTCATATCCAGACCAATATCCTTTGAGAGCTCATTGTTATATGCGAAATAATATGCATTTGGATTAAACGCTGTTAAGCTGTTGATGTTATTGATTTTCTGTTCCATTGAGTTAATCTTATAATTTAGTGTCCATCCATACATATCAAACAGAGCCACAGCAGCTGTATCATCTATATTTACTTCAATATCTGAATTCTCTAGAAAGGAATCAATATACCTAGCAAAATCTGCCTCTACTTCATAGAAGCCCTTATATTTTTGAAAATATGCTTTATTATATAGTGTATCATAGTAAAGCTTGCAGCTGGATTCACTTAAGTCATTAGATAGCTTAATCACATATTGATTGGTATGGTTATTAATCAAATCAGATTCTATTATCGATGCGCTATTACCACCTTTTAAAATCGTATCAATGTATGCTACTACTTTGTAATTTGTTGTTTCAAACTCATTTGTAGCCTTAAAGCCCATCATATCTGATGCAAACTCAATACTAACTTTCTTATGCTCTGTCTGATAGATTTCATCTGTTTTTTCCGAAGAATTCTCTGCTTCATTTTCGTCATGCTGAATTGACTTATCTGATATATCTTCATCTTTATTATTAGGGTCCTCTGATGCATCATCTTCATTGTTAATAGAGTCTTCTGATACATCATCTCCATTGTTATTAGTGTCTTCTATATTAATTTCATCTTTCTGAATGGGATTTCCCTGTTTGGGATTTGTTATCAAAGCAATGCTTATAATAATTAAAGCTATAATCGACACCACAACCATCCAAAATGAAGGTTTTTTATAATTTAATACGTTCTTAATTCTACCTTTTACATTTCCCTCGCCAAAGGCAAGAGGACTACCATTTATGATATGTCCACCCATAGCAAGTGACAATAGGGAATTGGCATAAGGCTTTTTAACATCTTCCTTCATTTCTTTTAAAACATGCTCATCACAGGAAAGCTCCATATCTTTACTCATAAGTACAAAAGCAATCCAGGCCAGAGGATTAAACCAATGTATTGATGATATTATAAAAGCAATTATTTTAGTTAAATGGTCTTTACGGCGAATATGAGTCTGTTCATGTAATATAATATAGGTACGTTCGTGATTATTAAGTCCAGCAGGTAAATATATCTTTGGCTTTAATATACCAAGCACGAAGGGTGTCTTTATATTAGACGCTTCTAATATATTTCCCTCTATCAATTGCGCTTCCTTAAGTCGCTTCTTTAAGCGTACAACAGATACCAAGCTGTAGATAAGTAGAGCTACTATCCCTGTAATCCAGATACATGAAGCGATAAGCATATATATCTGAAGGGGATTTGCACTAGCTACAACACTAGAGTCAGGAAGTGAACCACCTACAACATCAGCGGTAGGAACAAAATTATTAACAGCATTAGCAGCAGTAAGGGAACTATTTACTATATTGTCCACAGCATCTATCCCATTGTTTATTTGTGGTGTTTTTTGAAATACAATGTCATGGGAAATTGGATTTATATTGCTAATCCTCGGCATAATACTTAATATGCTTTCGAATGAAAAAGGTATTATCAATCTAAAAGCCACCACACCCCATATAGCATACGAGATAAATTTTGGTGCCTTTTTAAGCAATAACCTGATAAGCATAACAACAAGTATTACATAGCTTGCTTTAAGGCTCATATTTATCACAGATAAAAATAAATTAATCATAGAAATGCCTCCTTGCCTTGAGAATATAACTCTTTAATTGGACTTATGCTCATCAATTAATTTCTTTAGTTCTTCCGCTTGTTGTTTATTCAATTTTTTTGCTCCAATAAAAGCAGTTAAAAATTTGGGTAATGATCCTCCAAAGATATCCTCAACAAAGTGAACGCTTTGCTTTGCGTAATATTCATCCTTTGTAATAACAGATGAGACAACAGTCTTTTCATTCTTAAATACTCCATTATCACATAGCTTCTTTAGTACCGTATAGGTTGTGGACTTCTTCCAATCCATTTCCTTTATGCATAGCTTAACCAGCTCTCCTGAAGCAAGGGGTTCATTCTGCCAGATCAACCCTGCAAATCTTTCTTCACTTTCAGTTAATTTATAAGTTCTCATTGTCAACCTCCTTGGTCTAGATTTTGTAGACCTTATAAATGTAGTTTATACCCTATAGACCATATTTGTCAATAGCTCTTGTGTTTATATTTATTAACACTAACAGTAATTCGTAATCTCCTAAATGAATTGATTGATATTATACAAAAAAAATGTTACACTACCTCGGTAATAGAAATCTTTACTATCTTAATCAATAAAATTACAATTGAGTGAAGATTATATATAAATAGGCCAAAGCACTTTTTAGCAAATAAAAGAGGTAATAATATGATAACAGCAAACAATTTTTCCTACTCCTTTCCGCAAAAGGATTTATTTAATAATATTTCATTTACATTGGAAGAAGGTCAGCACTGTGCTTTTATAGGAGCAAGCGGCAGTGGCAAAAGCACTCTTCTAGATATCATTATGAATCCAGATAGGTATCTTTATGATGGAACATTGGATATCGCTACCCCTTGTAGAATTGGGTATGTAAGTCAGTTCTCTCAAGCAGAATTAGCAAATGAAGTTACAGTTTTTGAATATATTGCAGAAGAATTTATTGAACTACAAGACGAGCTCTCCTCTATCTATACCGAAATGGAGACCTCTTCAGACCTTGATGCTTTACTTGAGCATTATCAAGAAACCTTAGACTCCTATAATGCAATAGGTGGAGATGATTTTGAGCAAGTCATAAGAAGAAAACTAAATCTCGCCAACCTAAACAAGCTTGAAAATCAAATGGTTTCCAAGCTAAGTGGTGGAGAATTTAAGATTATCCAGGTGATTAGGGAAATGCTAAATAGCCCGGACCTAATGATTATGGATGAACCTGATGTTTTCTTAGATTTTGATAACTTAAGTTCCCTTAAAAACCTAATCAATTCTCATAAAGGAACAATGTTGGTAGTTACACACAACAGGTATCTATTAAATAATTGCTTTAATAAGATATTGCATCTCGAGAATAAGGAGCTTCAAGACTTTGATGGCGCTTATATTGATTATAATTTCTCCCTACTCCAAAGAAAGATTGAGCTGCAAGAGCTATCAACTTCCGATACCGAAGAAATTGAGAGAAACGAGAAAATAATTGAGAGATTAAGATCGAAAGCAGATTATGATGCAGACGCTGCTAGAGGCAAAGCTCTAAAGGCTAGAATCAAAATCAAGGATCGACTGGAGGCTCGCAGAGTTAAGGATCCCTTCGTAGATATAAAACAACCAGATATTCAAATAGATACGGACAATGTGATTGAAGATACCCTTATATTAACAGTCTCTGATTATAGTGTGGCTTTTGATGAAATCCTAATCGAACATGTCAACCTCGAGATAAAATCAAATGAAAAAGTAGCTCTTATCGGCGCAAATGGTACTGGAAAGACGACTTTACTTCGTGATATTTATAAGAACAACCATGATTCTATTCAGATGCGTGAAGATAGTAAAGTAGCTTATTTATCACAGCTTCAAGGTGAAATCTTGAATGAGGCTAATACTATACTTAATGAATTCTTAGATGCAGGCTTTAAGACAAACAATGAGGTTCAATCATATCTACTAAACTATGGCTTTGAGGAGGAACACCTAAAGCAAAAGATAGACTCTTTATCTGGGGGTGAAAAAAATATTCTTCAAGTGGCTAAAGTGGCTGCAACAAAAGCAACCTTATTACTTCTTGATGAACCAACAAGTCATCTAGATACCTATTCACAAATAGCTCTGGAAAAAGCCATAAAGGAATTCAACGGTGCCGTATTAATGATTTCTCATGATTTCTATACAATTGTAAATTGTGTGGATAGTGTTTTGATTATAGATAATAAGACGGTTAGAAAAATGACTGTACGTAAATTCAGAAAAATGATTTATGCCAAGTATTTTGATAAAGACTATTTAGAATTTGAGCAGCAGAAAATGTCACTTGAAACGAAAATAGCCAGAGCTTTAAAAGATAATGATATTCCACTTGCAAAGGAATTGTCTGAAGAATTAGAAGAGCTGATAAAGTAACTTATCAGCTCTTCCTATTCTCTACTACTCCATCCCTAACCATTCTTCCATTGCTTCCTCAAACTCCTTGCTCAAGATTACTTTCCTTTCATATAGCTTGCTTAGCTCCTCATAATCAGAAGCCATAGCATCCATCATACCTTCAATTTCTTGAAGCTCTTTCTCTATATCAGCAATCCTCTTCTCAAGCCTAGCAGCCTTTACCGGATTCCCTGCAGGCTTCCTACCGCTTCCATGCTTATCATTAATGGGCTTTTTAGACTTACCAGACTGAGAGGTATTATCAGGCTTCTTATTAAGTCTGCCAGGTTCTTCAGCTCTTTGCTTTGATTCTTCCTTCTGCTGCCTCTCTCTATCCTTAATACTCTTATAATAATCATAATTGCCAAGATAGCTTTGTAAGCCCTCATCCTCTATAGCAATTACCCTGTTGCTAATCTTATTGATAAAGTATCTGTCATGGGAGATGAATAGAATCGTGCCCCTAAATGACTCCAAGGCCTCCTCAATACTCTCAATCGATCTAGTATCAAGGTGGTTGGTTGGCTCGTCAAGTATCAACAAATTGATATCATTATATAATAGCCTGGCAAGCATTAGGCGAAGCCTCTCCCCACCTGACAATAGCTTTATCCTCTTAAACACACTATTGCCATAAAAGAGGAACTTAGCTAGATATGCTCTCGCATCTCCCTCCAATATAGAGATATCCTCCCTGAAATATTCCAAGGCTGTAAGCTCATCATTTTTAAATGTAATGTTTTGCGGAAGATATGCTGGCATAACACTTGCACCTAGCTGGACCTTACCGGCATCAGGCATTTCCTCTTCCAAGAGCATCTTAAGAAATGTGGTCTTACCACTACCATTTGAACCAATAAGCGCCACTCTCTCGCCATAATAAATCTCCATCTCAGCATTACAAAATAATGTCTTTTGCCCAAAGCTCTTTGATAATTCCTTTGCGCTTATAGTAATCCTTCCGGAGCGGTCTGCTTGCTTGAGATTTAGCTTCATATTCTGCTTATCTGTCGGCTTATCAACTCTCTCCATCTTGTCAAGCTTTAGCTGCATGCTTGCGGCTCTTTTATAGAATTTAGTATTGTCAGCCCTAGCCGCCCAATCCCTTAATTGCTTCACCGTCTGCTCCATAGATTTAATCTTCTTGTTCTGCTCCAAATAATCTTCAAGCTGTATTCTTAACTTCTCATCCTTCTGTATCAAGTAGCTCGAATAATTCCCAACATATGTATCACTTTCCTTACCCTCTATCTCAATAATCTTAGTAACCACATTATCAAGAAAATATCTATCATGGGACACTACAATTACAATCCCCTTATAGCTCTTAAGATACTCCTCAAGCCATTCAACCGATTCCATATCAAGATGATTAGTAGGCTCATCAAGGAGCAACACATCAGGCATATCGATTAGAAGCTTTCCCAGGGTTACGGTTGTCTTTTCACCACCGCTAAGTAGATTGAACTCCTGATTTAGGAACTCATCACCGAAATTCAAGCCCTTACATACTCTATTTAGCTTCTCCTCTATATTATAACCTTCCTTTAATTCGAATAGTGAGACCTTCTCACTATATCTTCTCAAGATTCTATTCAAATCATCCCCGTCGGTGGTATGCTGCATCTGATTCTCCAACTCATGAATTTCTTCCTCCAGCTGATAAATCTCTGTAAATGCCGACTTTAATACATCAATCACCCTGGTCCCCTCCGGAAACCCGGGTATCTGATCCAAATATGCTATAGATGCATTCTTAGGGGTATTAACCCATCCCTCATCATATCCCGGAGGTACTGGAGCATAGGGATAGCCCGCACAATAATTCATCTTAAGAATTCCCACGATTAGTTTAAGAATCGTGGTCTTACCGCTACCATTTTCACCTACTATACCAACCTTCTCACCATCAGTAATATTAAAGGTCACGCTCTCCAATATTAGCGATGTATCAAGGTACTTTTTAACTTTATCTAATGAAATCTCCATCCTATTACACCCTCTACTTCAAGTTATATAGCTTAACAATAGCATAATTTTCTATATATTCAAACCTTAAACATTTTTCTAATCATTTACGGTACCAGGTACGGTACCTGGTACCGCTATTGGTACACTCTCCCTAAAGCATAGATCCTGGTATTTCTTTGGGGTCATTCCAATGCGCTTTCTAAATACCTCAATAAAATAGCTCTGTGTAGGAAATGCAAGGATTGATGCTATTTGAGCAGGAGAATATTCAGAGTACTTCAGCATATTCTGTGCTGTTTCTATTTTTCTTTCTTGTATATACATACTGATTGAAATGCCTGTTTGCTTCTTAAAAAGCTTTGATAGATAAGAAGGATGCAGCTCTATATACTCTGCCAGTGTTGCCACTGTAATTCTTGTGTTAAGGTTTTTGTAAATGTAATCAATGCACCTTACAATTGGCTTTGATAGGATTTTATCCGTTCTCAAGGCCCTCATTCTTTTTGTATAATCTAAAGTCATTATGCCATGAAGCCGTGAAATCTGCTCTATGGAGGTATACTTATCTGCTTGCTGAATATAAAAATCACTGAGCCGATATGCAGCTTCATGTTCCATACCACCTTCTATACAATATCTTGCAACCATTGCAACAGTAATTATGAAGTGATATCTAATATTACGTACTGGGTTATCCGACAATTGGCCTAGTCCATTTTTATCTATAAAAGAATTTTCACCATGCTTCATCACCTTATCTATATCCCCGGACTTTACAGCTATATAGAAATCAAATTCTGGTTCATAAGGTGCGTGTGCCATATTGTCTTCACGCATAATATATTCTTTATAGCTCCATTCTTTCTTAATATCCATACTGATACCTCTCTTCTCCACAATATTATGTCATCATTTTGATATAAATACAATCTTTTTGATATACATAAGTAAATGTAATTTATATGATAGAAATAAAGCTAAGGAGGCAGGACATGAAAAAATTTAATGGTTTCACAAAAGGTATAAATCTCGGTGGATGGCTATCCCAGTGCAATCATAGCAAAGAGACCTATGACACTTTCATCAACAAAGACGATATTAAGCGGATTGCCACTTGGGGTCTCGACCATGTAAGATTACCTATTGATTATGAGCTTGTGGAAACAGAGGATGGCAAGTATATTGAAGAAGGCTTCAAATACATTGATAACTGTATTGAATGGTGTCTTGAAAATGATCTTAACATGATTCTTGATTTACATAAAACAGCCGGCTATTCCTTTGATGAGTTTGAGACCTCCACAGGATTTTTTGAAAGCGAGAAGCTTCAAGAAAGGTTTGTATCCCTGTGGGAAGAATTATCAAAGCGTTACGGAAAATATGAAAATCTCCTTACCTTTGAACTGTTGAACGAGATCGTCGATCCAAATTTTACAGTCATATGGAACGGTATTGCTAAGCGCACCATAAAAGCTATTAGACAATATGCTCCGACTATCAAAATAATAATTGGTGGTGTAAGTAATAACAGTGTTTCTTCAGTGAAGCTACTAGATTTACCCTATGATGAGAATATGGTCTATACCTTTCACTTTTATGAACCCTTAATATTTACACATCAATCAGCTTATTGGGTTAAGAAAATGGATACTAGCTTTCGCACAAACTATCCGAATGAATTTGCATCATATGTTTCTGATTCAGAACAATACCTTCCTATTGAAAACAGTGAGATATTTACTAACATAAGAGAGACTATAATCGACAAGACTTTTTTTGAGAACGCCTTCTTGGAAGCAATTCAAATTGCTAAGGAACGGAATGTCGCTCTTTACTGTGGGGAATATGGTGTGATTGATCAGGCTGATCTAGCCTCCACCCTCTCTTGGTATTCGGACATTAATGAAGTCTTCGAAAAGTATGAAATAGGAAGAGCAGCATGGACCTATAAGGGAAAGGATTTTGGAATAACAGATGAGCATTATGCTCCAATTCTTGATGATTTAATAAAATTACTATAATAAGTCTCATCCACATAAGAAAGTACCTATACACCGATAAGTGATATAGGTACTTTTCATAAAGTCTAATCTTCCTTTTGACATTTACTTCCTTCAATTCTTATAGCCTCTGATATTTGTTATTATTTCCCCTATCTTTTTTGCGTCCTTAACTCCATCCTTTTCTACTCCACTACTTATATCTACGCCATATGGATGAAGCTGTGCAATCGCCTGCAGCACATTGTCATTACTAAGACCTCCCGCCAGAAAATATGGTTTCTCCGGCTGACCTACCATCGACCAATCAAAGGTTTCTCCGCTTCCGCCATATAGCTCCTTATGATAGGTGTCAAACAGGAGAAGGTCACTATCTCCCCCATAGCCTGGCTGAATGGTGTTTCCTTTCGTTATTCGGACAGCTTTTATGACTGGTTTAGATATACTTTGCTTCAGCTCCCTGATATAACCCTCCTCTTCCTCCCCGTGTAGCTGGACAAGAT
This sequence comes from Herbinix sp., assembly GCA_028701595.1. Classification (GTDB taxonomy): domain Bacteria; phylum Bacillota; class Clostridia; order Lachnospirales; family Lachnospiraceae; genus Mobilitalea. The sequence continues at coordinate 571 of JAQVQL010000039.1, read as the reverse complement.
CAATAACCCCCAATCTGCATAGACTGATTATCCGGCTGATATCCTCATTGACAAAGACTCCGACTGCAGATATCCTTGCATCTAGCCTGCGCTTAAGCTCCCTAGCTTTGCTTTCATCCACCTGTCTTTTACTCTGAGCAAATACAAAGCCTATATAATCCGGCAAATAATGATTCACAGCATCTATATCCTCAGGTCTTGTTAAACCGCATATCTTTATCCTCGTCATCTACTATCTCCCTTCCCCTGCCTCTCTGCAGCATACTCTTAACCCCTTCTCAAAGCTTCTAAAAGCCCCTTCTTATTCTCACTTCTCATGAAAGCCTCACCCATTAGGACCGCATTGATACTGGCTGACTGTAGCATTTGGATATCCTCCCTTGTACGGATACCGCTTTCTGCTACATAGATTATATCTCTCGGCACCAGCTCTCTTAACCTAATGCTATTTTCAATGTCCACCTCAAAGGTTTGAAGATTTCGATTATTCACCCCTATGATTCTTGCTCCCGCCTCTACAGCTTTTTCAATTTCTGCAGCCGTATGGGCTTCTACTAATGCAGAAAGACCT
>JAQVQL010000301.1 GCA_028701595.1 Herbinix sp. | reverse complement strand
CAATATTCCCGGAATACACTCGAAATGGTAAATCTGAGGTATATCGGAATGGTAGCATCATACATATCCTTTGTAACCCCGGGGGCATTAAGGGTATGGGAATCGTCATTCCAGCAAAAAACTCTCCAATTATTCCGAATATTCCGATTGATCCCACAGGTGACATTGTTTTAAAGATTGAAATATAAATTAGCATTGAAATAGCCACCACCAGAAGCATACCCAAAAATAATGTTACAACAAATAAGCAAAATGAAAGTAAACTTGATGGCAGGGATAGGTTATATGGATATGGAATTATAAATGCAAATATCACAACCGGCAAGAACCGTAATGAGACTCTTGCTACTCTTTTGGATAAGAGCTTTGTATACCATACCTGATAAAGATTTATCGGTCTGCATAATTCATAACTGATTCCGCCTGTTGTTATCATTTCCAGCAGCTCTACATCCCAATCATATATGAATATTAAGGATAGAAATGCCTGCTGAAGCCACACGAAGGTAACCAGGTCCTTATAAGAAAATCCACCGGAATCTCCCGTTCCGGAATAAAATGCCGCATAAATGAATACCAGCATTATACCCCAGAAGAACTGGGTACAAAGGCCACCTAGCGCTGCAGCACGATATTGCAGACCGTTTATTAATCTTACTCTGAAAAGCGATAAGTAAGGCTTCATATCGAGTACCCCTCATATATATTTGCAATTATTTCCTCTATTGGTTTTGATGCTATTGTTATGTTATAAACTGTCAATACCTGCGATAAGTGGCTGATTACATTTGAAACTGGAATTTTTCCTGTATCAACAGATATTACTGCTCTACCATTTTCATTCGACAAAAGTGTAGTATGCTCTGTAAGCTCCACCTGCTGACTAGCATCGTAATCGATTGTAATAATATTAGTATTATTGAACCTATTCTTCATTTCAGTAAAGCTTCCATCATAGAGAAGCTGCCCTTTTCCTATTAACATTACATGATCAGTGAGAGCCTCCACGTCACCCATATCATGGGTAGTCAGAATGACAGTAACACCGTATTCCTTATTAATCCTCTTGATAAAGTTACGAACTGCCACCTTTGACACCGCATCCAAGCCTATAGTAGGCTCGTCTAGGAAGAGAATTTCTGGATTATGTAGTAAGGATGCTGCTATTTCACATCTCATACGTTGGCCCAAGCTTAACTGACGAACCGGAGTGTCAGTAAAGTCACATAGATTAAATACCTCGATTAGCTCGTCAAGATCCTTCTTGTATTGCTGCTCGGGCACTCTATATATGTCACGCAGAAGATCAAAGGAATCAATTACGGGAATATCCCACATTAGCTGTGACCGCTGTCCGAATACAACGCCGATATTCTTAACATGCTCTATGCGATTCTCCCAAGGAGTTCGTCCAAGAATTGTACACCTACCGCTTGTAGGAACCAATATACCGCTCATGATTTTTATCGTAGTTGATTTTCCTGCTCCATTGAGCCCGATATAGCCTATTATTTCACCTTTATTAACTGTAAAAGAAACATCCTTCAAGGCCTTAACATATGTATACTCACGTTTTGCAAGTGATTTCAAAGCAGCCGTAAGTCCTGGCTTTCGTTTTGCCACCTTATATATCTGAGAAATATTATTAAGGGTTATCATAGTTGGTCTCCTTCCGCCCACGCTCTTTGCCGTAAGTCCTGACTAGGGTGGGTGTCAGTACTTACGGTGAAAAAAGAAAATCATTGTGATATTATAGCATGACTTCTGGTAAATTTCAACAAAAAAACAACCCTGTAGTTTACGCTGTAGTTATGCGCTTGTAGTTAGCGTCTTGAGCTATATTATAAGTTCATCCTCAAATTCCTGGTTCTCTCCCTAATATTCTCCTCGAATTCCTCATCTGTGAATTTGGGGTCTCTTGTGGCTCTCCATATATCACATGGAACCTTGTCACATTTACCACAATTACTATACTCATGGGTACTAACAGTACATTCATATATTGTACAAGCCTTACCCTCTGGCATATGGAATACCTTACCCTTAACTTCATTACAGCCCTTGCACAGGTTAGGATAGCAGTAACATGCCGCGCAGTCAGTTCCGCATACACTTATCATACTCATAATAATCCCCCATTCTTCTTATGTACAACATACATTTTGTATCTTATCATTGGTACCTTTTCATTGGTACCTGGTACCATTTCAATTTCTGTACCTGCTACCAATTTGTTTCAATCAGTTCAACTCATCCAAAGTCTTACTATAAGCCGGTAAGAACTCCTCTATAAATATATCTACTTCCTCTAGTTTCATATCATCGATAAGCTTACGTATCGATTTCCTAGCACTTATAAACTCTGTGTTACCAGCCTTTTCTTCTTCGATACACTTTATCAGGGCTGACAGCTTATCTGCAGCCTTAACGAGCTTCCACAGGTAGGAATCTGCCTCAAGAGGGAACAATATATCCTCATAGCTTTTCTGCATATATTCAGGAAGCATAGAGTGAAGCCGTTTTGCAGCGTGCTTCTCTACTTCCTTATATGCCCCTTGTATGTTCTTGTTAAAATACTTTATAGGTGTAGGCATATCCCCTGTAATTATCTCTGAAGCATCATGGTATATGCCTATAAGTGCTATCTTTTCAACGTTGAGACTATTTCCCAAGCGTTCGTTACTGATAACAGCAAGGGCATGTGCAAGCATACTAACCTCAAGAGAATGTTCACTTAAATTCTCCTGTCTTGAGTTACGCATAAGTGCCCATCGCTCTATAAACTTCATTCTTGATATCATTGCAAAAAAATTGGATTCCATCGCCATCCCCCATCTATCAGTTTTTTCCTTAATCCTTCAAATACTTCTTTAGATACTGCCCGGTATAGGATTTCTTGTTCTTTGCCACCTCTTCAGGAGTTCCGCTAGCTATTACCGTACCACCCTTGTCTCCTCCCTCAGGTCCCATGTCAATTATATGGTCCGCGGTCTTAATCACATCCAGATTATGCTCGATAACTACTACGGTATTGCCTGTGTCGCAAAATCTCTTCAGTATCTCAATAAGCTTATGGACATCTGCAAAATGTAATCCCGTGGTAGGCTCATCCAGTATATATATTGTCTTGCCTGTACTGCGACGGCTTAATTCAGTCGCCAGCTTAATTCTCTGTGCTTCTCCTCCTGAAAGAGAGGTAGAAGGATGACCAAGTCTAAGATAAGATAAGCCTACATCATTTAATGTCTCTATCTTTCTTTTTATAGAAGGTACATTCTCAAAGAATCTGAGCGCTTCCTCAATCGTCATGTGGAGTACGTCATATATACTTTTTCCCTTGTATTTAACCTCAAGAGTTTCACGATTATATCTCTTA
>JAQVQL010000038.1 GCA_028701595.1 Herbinix sp. | reverse complement strand
AATTCTATTTGATGTAAATGTAGGAGCAAATATAATATCCGTTCCTGCCTCTAAAAACTGCCTTTGTAAATCTATTACAATGTCGGCATAATCAGTCATCCACTGTTCAGGGCATATACCAGATAGCATACCCCTCTTCTGAAGATTACTTCCACATGCCCCATCTAGAATGACTATTTTAGATTCTATCAATTCTATAAATTCATTTTTATTCACGGATTTTCCTCCAGCTTAAACTTTGTAATCACATACAACCTATTCAGATAAAATACTGTGGCTCCTATCATAACAAGAGAATAAACAAAATAGAATACTCCTCTGCTATAGAAGAAATGAATCCCTGAAAGAACTCCCTTACTTATCATAGCAAGAACCCAACCGACAAGTAGCTCATTAGAATTCCATTTAGTTTGAGTGCATTGAACAACTTTTATCACACTCTTAATAATAAACAATTCCGTAAGAATCTCGATAATAACCAGAAGAAAATGATAGCCCGCTGCCTTTAGATATAAATCACGAAGTATAAAATTATAGGGAAGCCTCATAATAGTAATATATAAGTAAATCGCAAAAGGTATCAGTAGTATTCCTAATATTATTTTAGTGTCATACTTTAATAAAAATAATGCCCCTATAAAAAGAAAAATAAAGCCTAGCACATCTGATATAAGATCAACTTTAGGTCGTTCGCCTATTAAGTTGTAGATAATCTTGTCCTGAATCACTTCTCCCAAATCATCTATAACTTCCATTGGTGCATAAGCATCCCCAATAGATATTCGCAAATCAACAGCTAATAATATGATACCAATAGCTATTAGTATTATGCCCTTCTTCATAACTTACCTCCTATTAAAAAGCTAGAACAAAAGTTATTCTAGCCTTTGATTATGTCAATTATAGCTTATTATATATGCTATAACAAGCAGAAAATGGATAATGCAAGGCCATAATATATGGAATAATACTTAAGTAAATAACAAATACTAATTCTATATTAAAACGAAAGAGGGTTTATAAAATGATGAATTTTAACGGCTTTATAGATTCTGGCAGTCAGTATAGTGGAGGACTTGTAGATTCTGGCCTTACGAATTTCTTCTTTACAAATAAATCAGAATATGAAAAGCGTCTTGAAGGTCTGGATGATGAAACCAAAAAGGAGGTTAGAAAGCATCTTGATGATTTCCATTCAATAGAGGAAATGGAGATGTTTATTCGACAGAAAACCAGAGGTGGCAACCAATTATCTTAAGACAATATAATTAAATGGAGGATTATTAAATGTCATATGTAGCTCCTGCTATTAACGAAAAATTCGAAACACTTCCTATTGAACTAAAAAATGTAATTCTAGATCGCAATGTAGAGTTATATACCATTCAAGACTTAATTAAAGTACTGGATGAAATTGTTGAGGAAGAGGACAAAGAAAAAGTATAGCATATATTTATCATGTATTTTGCAATTATAATATCAAAAAAGACACAGTCGCTCCCTTCGACAAATATACTAAGGAGCGGTCTTGTGCCATAATGCATTACTTTTTATTGTTATATAAGAGATTAATAATGTTCTCTACCGAAAGAGGCCTACTTAACAAGAACCCCTGGCCTTTATCACAGTTATAGTCAACTAACTTCTGCATTTGTTCATTAGTTTCAATCCCCTCAGCTATAACCTCAAATTGCAAATCACTGGCAAGCTCTAATATATTCTTAATCAGCAATGCGTCAACCCCTCCTTCGGTTATGGCATTAATAAAGCTTCTATCAAGCTTAATAATGTCTATGGGGAATTTCTTAAGATAATTCAAGGATGAATAGCCTGTGCCAAAATCATCAAGAGCAATTCGTATTTTTCTCTGCTTAAGTATATTCAGACGCTCGATAACATGTTCTACATCTAGGATGTCGGCTGTCTCAGTTATCTCAATAATTATTTTTGAATAGTCTACATCATATTCAGATAGTATTTGTTCCCATTCAGTAAAATTAATTGCACTGGTAAGGGTTTTAGTTGACAGATTAATTGACAGCTGGATATCTGAAAAGCCCAGCTGCTCCCATATTATTCTCTGTTCCAAGGCCTTTCTTATAATCCATCTTTCTAATCGGTATATCTGGCCGGTCCTCTCTGCAATAGGAATAAACTCAGCGGGAGATATAAAGCCTTCAGAGGGATGCTCCCAGCGAAGCAAAGCTTCCATACCTATAAGCTCCTTGCTATGGAGCTTATATTGAGGTTGGTATACAAGGTGAAACTGTTGTTGATCCATACCCTGCTGCAGATAATTTGTCATATCACCAAATCGGGTATTTTCTTCCATTAAATCATCCGCGTAAAATAGTATCCGATTTCTTCCTTCTCTTTTCGAAGCATACATGGCAATATCGGCATTTTTAAGCAGTTCAGATGAGCTTTCACCATTCTCAGGATATATAACTATTCCAACACTTGTTGAAATATAAAACAGTCTATTATCATAGGACCATATCCTATTGGTATGCTTCAGTAGGTTTTCAACCTTTTCCATTATCTCTTCTTTAGACTCATACTGACTTAATATAGCAAACTCATCTCCGCCAAGTCTGGCAACAAAAGTGTTCCCCTCAACATTCTCAATTATTGCCTTGGCAAAATACTGCAAAAACGCATCGCCTGCTTGGTGGCCAATGGAGTCATTTATATTCTTAAAATTATCAATATCCATATAAACAATCTCAAAACTACTACCCCCTTCGCCTATATGTTTGCTAACAACTTGTTCAAACAGACGCCTGTTGGGTAGATTGGTAAGTGAATCATAGTAGGCCATATGTTTAATTTTCTCTTCGTATCTCTTGCGTTCCTCTATGTCAGTACCGATGGACACATATATTTTGCCTTCCTCACCAGACAAATGAAAAAGGGTTTTGCTACTCCACAGAATATCAACTCTTCTGCCTTCCTTAGTAATCATTGCTCCATCATAAATTAACGCCTCATCCATACTCTTAATCTCACTATAGGTATCCATGGCCAAGTAGGACCTGTCTTCAGGAACAAGCAAATCCCATCCGCAACTATTAATCAGCTCTTCCTCTGTATACCCGGAGATCTTTTCACCAAATGGATTGATTGACAGAATCTTTCCGCTATCATCCCATGTAATAATTATTGACGGAGCTTCCATAATAATACTCTCATTCAGCTTCTTCTGATAAGTAAGCTCACTCTCAAGCTTAACTAATTCCTCATTGGTAAGCTTCAAATCTTTAAAGGCATCTTCCCTATTCTTATACTCTACATGCCATAGCTTTAACCTTCGTCTTAGCAGCCCGTAAACCAATAAGGTGGTAATAAGTACATAAAGCACACCTTTAATTGTCTGAAGGCTTTTGTATTTCTCTAGGTCGGGTAATATAAACCCTAGAATTTCATCAGATAATAGAATCCATAGACCCCCAAACAATAAATAAGCTATCGCTACCTTATATGCATCAAAGATATAGGGCATATTTTTCTCATCGGGCCATTTGTTTTTCTTATGTACCTTATTCTTCATCATATGTGCTCCCAACGGGTATACTATTTAAGTACTTTCCTAGCGTTAGTGTATCAATTTGCTATAGCGTCAGATAATAAGTAACATTTTTTTAAATTAATTATATATTTATCATTATAAGGCAAATGCTAATTAATGTCAATAAAGTTTATTATTAGACATTAAACTATTGATTATCAATTAAAACGACATATGAAATATACCTAATCATTGATTTCTACCATCTTACCTTCCAACGGTCGCTGTATTCACCATTAAATTTTTCTGATGATTTTGTATTTTTTATTTCTTTGTCCCTTTCCTCTGATTGCTTTTCGCTTAGCATCTGTCTAAACAACTGCTCATCCATTGGTAAGTCAATCCAGCGGTCCATCCAATCAGACATATATGCTGCATTACTAATCGTTAACCCCTTTATGCCTTCAGTACCAGGTGATAATAATGCTTCTCCATACAATATAGCATTTGTAAAGTTTTGGAGTATTCCAATATGTCCAGTTTCAGGCTCCAGCTGAGCGAATTCTTCATAATTTATATCTATACTTGGGGAGCCTTCATTTGAATTAAAGCGAATCTCTCTCTCATCGGAATCAAGTTTATAGATCTTTAGTTTGCCATCCTCTATAACCGCCTTTCCCTTGGTTCCTGAATATTCCAGTCTGTTTGTACCTGGATATTCACCTGTGGATGTAATAAATACAGCAGTTGCATTACCTACATATTCGGCAAGTATAGTTACATCGTCCTCTACGGTTATGCTATGATAATGACCGTATTTACAAGAAGAACGTATCCTTATGGGCATACCTGTAATCCATTGCCAGATATCTAGGTTATGAGGGCATTGATTTAGAAGTACCCCCCCACCTTCTCCGTTCCATGAAGCTCTCCATGTTGCAGAATCATAGTAGGCTTGAGTTCTATACCAATTACTAACAATCCAGATGAAACGCTTCATTTCACCCAGCTCACCAGCATCTACTATTTCTTTAAGACGAGCGAACAGTGGATTTGTCCTCTGGTTATACATAATAGCAAATATCTTTTCCGATGCCTTTGCTTCCTCATTCATCTTTCGGACATGCATAGCATCTATACCTGCGGGCTTTTCTGTTAATACATGCAGCTTTGCCCTAAAGCCTTCCATAGCGATATTAGGATGAAGATTATGGGGTGTCACTATCAGTATGGCATCTACAAGGCCACTCTTTATTAACAAATGATAATCAGAATATATAGATACCTCTTTACCAAAGGTCTTTTTAGCCCACTCTAATCTGCTTTCGTCTATATCACATACTGCAGTAAGAACAAGATTTTTAACCTTACCTTGATATATACTTAGCGCATGCGCACTGCCCATATTTCCTATTCCAATTATTCCGATTCGAACTGTATTCATAATATGACTCCTTCTTAGTAGAAATAATAATATCCGGTAGCTTATAGACTCCTACCGGATATAATATTATTTGTAATTGCCGATAGTTATATCGTCCGTTGGAAGATTTTCTATAGAGGCACCCTTCTCATAAAATTTTACAGCATTCTTAATAAGTCCGTTAAATGTATAGAAATCATCATCTTTATTTAATGGAAGCTTGACAATTTCCTTCATACATCCTGCCTTGTATATAGCTGTAATCAACTCGATTGTCTTTCTGCCATCTATACCGGTAATAAGCGGTCTTGTTCCATTTTCAAGTGAATTAAGTACATCCTCTATCTGGCCGGTATGTCCTTCGTGTAAAAGGTCTGGAATAGCCTTATAGAACTCCTCCAATTTATCAATCAACTCTTTATTACCGCCTTTTATGGGAAATCCGTTAGGCCTTGATAATTCAGCCTTCACATCCCATGGAGCTGATATCTTGGCATCTGCACATTGTAGCTCAATGCCTTGCTCTTCCCCGTGATGTACTACTGAGCTTGTAACCTGTGCCAAGCTAGCATCCTTATATCGAAGAATAGCTATGGAAAGATCCTCGACCTCAGAATTATCATGCATTACATTAGTAAGCATCGCTGTTACCTCTTCAGGAAGTTCGCCTTGAATCCAGTTTACCATATCGATATGATGTACAGCATGATTTAGAGTGGGACCACCGCCCTCCTTCTCCCATAGGCCGCGCCACCATAAATCATAATAGCTATGTCCACGCCACCAATAGGAGTTCACATGGGCACAACGTATTTTTCCTGCCAGATTGCTATCTGCGGTTTTCTTTAATTTATATATAGAATTTCTAAAACGATTTTGAGCTATACAGGACATAAGAACATTGTTATTCTTCTCAGCCTCCAGCATAGCATCGCATTCAGAAAGACATGTAGCCATAGGCTTTTCTACTACTACATTCTTTCCTGCATTCATAGAATTAATTGCTATCTCTGCATGGACATATGGAGGTGTGCACACATGGACAATATCAATCTTTAAGCCTGAGGCAAGCATCTTCTCGTGGTCATCGAATATCTCACAATCCAGTTTGTATTTTTCCTTCATTGCCTCTGCCTTTTCGGGATATATATCACAAAGAGCAACAATCTTACATCTATCAGAAAGCTCTAATAAACCGTCTACGTGGGCTGGGGCAATATTACCCGTTCCCACTATCGCAATATTTAACATAATCTACATCCTTTCTGTATTGAATATATTTGTGGCTTGTAATTGAGCCTTAACACTTAACTCAGCCGCTTTAAATGCATGCTCCTGAGTCATGGCATTTTCGGTACGGTTAATACAGTCCAGTATTAGCTGTCCAAAGTAGGGGAATCCAACCTTGCCAGTAACCTCAAAATGCTTTTCAACCTGTCCGTTAGCGAGGAATACATGGTTGGAGCTCCCGTCATGCATACCTACATTAATATATTTTCGAAGCTCGATGAATCCCTCGGTTCCTAGTATGAAGGTACGTCCATCACCCCAGGTACCAAGTCCGTCAGGTGTAAACCAATCCACCCTAAAGTACTGGGTAGCCCCGTTATCTCCTACCAATAGTGCATCCCCAAAGTCATCCAGTTCGAGATGCTCGGGATTATTATAGTTAGCAATCTGGCTTTTTACAACAGTTGCATCCTTAACACCGGCATAATATAAGAACTGTTCAATCTGATGGCTACCGATATCACACAGGATTCCCCCATAGAACTCCTTAATAAAGAACCAATCCGGACGGCTCGCCGCATTAAGTCTGTGAGGTCCCATTCCGATAACCTGAATGACCTTACCTATTGCACCTTCCTCGATTAGCTGTCCTGCAAATACAGCAGCTTCCACATGGATACGTTCGCTATAATACACCATGTACTTTTTACCTGTCTTATTAACCATATCTTTGGCTGCATTAAGCTGTTCAAGAGTTGTAAGTGGCGCTTTATCTGTAAAATAATCCTTCCCCGCTTCCATAACACGAAGTCCAAGCTCGCAACGCTTACTTGTAACTGCTGCTGAGCACACTAGCTTTACATCTGGATCGTTTAATATCTCCTCTTCGCTTGAAGCAATCTTGGTACCCGGAAATATTGATACAAATTTTTCTACTTTTTCGCTATCAGGATCATATACCCATTTTAATGTTGCTCCTGCCTCAGTCAATCCATTACACATACCATAGATATGACCGTGATCCAATGCTATTGCAGCAATGCAAAATTCTCCATCCTTAACAACGGGACTGGGTTTTCCTTTTGGTGCATAATTCATTCCATCCGCTTTATTCATAGCTTGTCACTCCTTTATTTATAATCTCTAATATTCCCCAATAATCATTTATTTATAAGAAGTCATTGCCATTAGTCACTTAATAGTATAAAATCACATTGTGACTATTACAAGGAGGATAATTACCTATTTATTGCGAAATGCGACTTAATAGGAGGAGGTTTTAGTGGAAAGAGACAAATTTTACCGCGCCCTAAGTAATGACATAAACTGTGAGCATAAAAGTGGTGGACACTTCACCAGTAGATATCATCATCACGATGGCTTTGAAATATATCTTTTTCTTAAGGGAGAAGCGAGCTATTATATTGAACAGAAATGCTATAATATGAAGAGAGGATGTCTTTTTAATATACGTCCAAATGAATTACATAAAGTTGAATGCTTTAATCTTAAGGTATATGAAAGAGTGTCAATAACTATCCGTACACCCTTGCTTAAATTATTATCCAGTGAACAAACCGACCTTGCAAAATGCTTTCTAAACAGGCCTTTTGGTGAAGATAATTTGGCCCATCTTAATGAACACCAAATTAATGAATTTTTGTTTATGGTACATAAGGTAGAGAACCTCTTAAATTCACATGAATACGGACATGATATTATAGCAAAATCATATCTTAACCAGATTCTTGTCTTTGTCAATAGCCTATTCGTTAAGAGCACTCAGACCGATCTGATTAACATAATGCCTCCCATAGTAAATAAAACCATGCAATATATAGATAATCATCTAACCGAGTCAATAACCATGGCTGATGTTGCGGAGCATGTCCATCATAATCCCACATACATAAGCCGATGCTTTAAGAAGGTTACAGGGGTGCCCTTGCAACAATATATAATCTACAAAAGAATTATCCTTGCAAAAAAGTATCTCGTAGAGGGTTCTTCCCTCAACGATACATGCAGAATGTCAGGCTTTAATGATTATTCTAATTTTGCTAGAACCTTTAAAAAACAATTAGGCTGCTCCCCTAAAAGATATCAGGAACAGCCCTTTTGAATTATTCTATATAACGAAAATATTTTTAGTATTTAAATTTACTTATCTCCATTTGTAAATCTGATGCTAACTTAGCCAAGGACTCACTGGCGCTTGCAATTTCTCCAATAGAATTGGTTTGCATTTCTACAGAAGCTGATGCTTCCTCGGTAGCCGCAGCATTTTCTTCAGAGATAGCAGATAGATTCTCAATCGTGTCTATCATGTCTTCCTTCTTAGTATTCATGTTATTACCTGATGTGTTAAGATCGCCAATAATCACTCTTATTTCTTCTATAGCCTCCCTAATTCCATTGAATTTTTCAATAGTGTTTTCTACACTAACAGTTTGGGATTCCATGATTTTACTAACGTCATCAAATACATTAACACTAGCCCCTGTATTATTGGTAAGCTCCACAATGATTTCAGATATCTCATCAGTAAACCGATTTGACTGCTCAGCCAATTTTCTGATTTCTTCTGCAACCACCGCAAAGCCTCTACCTGCATCACCTGCTCTTGCGGCCTCAATAGAAGCATTAAGTGCAAGAAGATTTGTCTGATCGGCTATATTCTTAATCATCTCGCTCGCCAATCTTATTCTATCCGCGCTCTTATCAGTCTCAACAACCATATCATATATTTTTCCAGAAGCGGTGCCTGATTCATTATTCTTGTTATTCAAATCCTGAACGGCAATTAATCCATTATCAGATAAGCCATTTACTAAATCAACAGATGAATTAAGCGTACTTAATTGATTAAGATTCTCTGCTATAAGCTCGCCAAGAGTATTGGTGGCTGTAGCACCATGTTCGGTTTGCTTTGCTTGATCTGTAGCTCCTCTAGCGATTTCCTCTATAGTTCGTGAAACTTCGTTGGCAGAGGACTCAGTTTGCTCCGTAATTGATGTCAGCTCTTCAGATGATGAAGCAATGTGCTCTGCATTCATGGCTACACTCTGAACTAATTGCAAAATGTTATCTTTCATGGTGTAAAGAGACCTAGCAATAGATCCGATTTCATCTGAACGGTAAATGATTTTTGAATGACTCTTGCTCAAGTCATCTGTTAAATCATAATTTGATATGGCTACTAATGCAGTTTCAAGTATACGTATTGGTTTCGCAAGCATTATTCCATTTAAGGCTCCTGCTGCAATGCCTAGTACTAGGACTAATATAACCAACGATAGAAGAAAGTTACGAAGGCTTTTGACATCCTCCAATACATCCTCTTCATAATTACCGATTCCTAATATCCACGAAGTACCTGGTATCGGAGTCATTGCCGTCATACGGTTATCACCTTCATATTCATACCTTAAAGTTCCAGTATTACCTATGCCCAGCTCTCCCAGTTTGATACCAAAATTCTTTAAAGGTCCGTCTGTCTCAATATCTCCAAACGCATTTGCCTGATTCATAATGTTTTCTCTATTAGGATGAGCATAAAAAGTACCATCGGAGCCTATAATAAATGCATAGCCTCTTTCACCTACACCCATCTCATCTGTAATTTCATTTAATGCAACTCCGTCTTTTCGGCCAATTAGCGCCCCCACTACTTCCCCATCCTTATAGATAGGCACTGCATACATTAATACAACTGAATTAGTAACTCTACTTATAATGACATTAGATACATTAGCCTCTCCTGCCAGAGCCCTAATAATATAGTCTCTATCGGAGAGATCTGTTGTATCTCCTGTAAGTACATACTGGGCGATACCCTCCTTCGAGACTACTGCTATGTCCAAAAATTCCATACGTTCAACAGAACCTATTAAGGTTTTTTGCTGAAGATTCCATTTCATAGTAGCTACAATTTCGTTATTAGCTGCTTCACTTAATGTATTAAGTCGCATACCAATTACAGCCTCAACTCGGCTTGCTCCACTTTTAGCCAAGCTTTCAATACTCTCTTGTTCTGCTTTTATTAGCATATTAGAGCTGTAGCTAGTTGCTATCAAGCCCATAGCAAGCATACTAATTAAAATAATTACACCCATAGAAAGGCCAATTCTTAATGATAAATTTAATTTCATTTTAGGTAATTTCATTTTCATACTCGATTCCTTTCTCTTGTAGTATCTTTAAAATCAAACTTTAGCAAAATGTAGTAATACGTCGAAAATAATCACATTACGACTTTATGATACTGTATCATAGTTATGTATTCTCTTCAATAATGATTTCACAAATTACTTATTTTATATATAAATACTATAAAAACACCTCAATGTTTTTTCAGCTCATTGAGGTGTTTTTGACAATCACTATATTCTATATGACTCCTAAAAGACCTAGAAGCGATTTGCGTCAGCAGCTTCCTGGATACTTACTGCCACAGCCACTGTAGCGCCAACCATCGGATTATTACCCATTCCGATAAGTCCCATCATCTCCACGTGAGCAGGAACTGATGAGGAACCAGCGAACTGTGCATCGGAGTGCATTCTTCCCATGGTGTCTGTCATACCATATGAAGCAGGTCCTGATCCCATGTTGTCAGGATGAAGAGTTCTTCCTGTACCACCACCAGAGGCAACGGAGAAATATTTCTTACCCTGTTCTATACATTCCTTTTTATATGTACCCGCTACCGGATGCTGGAATCTAGTAGGATTAGTGGAGTTGCCTGTAATGGATACATCCACAAGCTCCTTATGCATAATTGCAACACCTTCAGTAACATCATTCGAACCATAGCAATTTACTGCGGCTCTGTCGCCCTTGCTATAGGATTTACGCATAACTTCTTTAACTTCGCCTTTATAGTAATCCATATCTGTCTCAACATAAGTGAATCCATTGATACGGGAGATAATCTGAGCGGCGTCCTTACCAAGACCGTTAAGGATAACTCTAAGGGGGTTCTTTCTAACCTTATTAGCTGACTGTGCGATACCAATAGCACCCTCAGCCGCTGCAAAGGATTCATGTCCTGCTAAGAATGCGAAGCACTCGGTTGATTCTTCGAGTAGCATCTTACCAAGATTACCATGTCCAAGGCCAACCTTTCTCTGATCAGCAACTGAACCTGGAATACAGAACGCCTGTAATCCTTCACCAATAGCCGCAGCTGCATCAGCTGCTTTTCTTGCACCCTTTTTGATTGCGATTGCTGCACCTACTGTATAAGCCCAGCAAGCATTCTCAAAGCAAATAGGCTGAATGCCCTTTACCATACTATGTACATCTAGTCCGGCATCCTTAGTAATCTTCTCTGCCTCTTCAACGGAAGAGATACCGTAACCTTTTAAAACAGAATTAATCTTATCTATTCTTCTTTCATATGATTCAAATAAAGCCATTGTATGTATCCTCCTTATATTATTCGCATCTTGGGTCAATGATCTTTACAGCATCCTGTACTCGGCCATATTGCCCCTTAGCCTTTTCAAGTGCAGTATTAGCATCATCACCTTTTTTGATGAAGTCCATCATCTTACCAATACTTACGAACTGATAGCCGATAATCTCATTATCCTCATCAAGGGCAATACCGGTTACATAACCTTCTGCCATCTCAAGATAGCGAGGACCTTTTGCAAGGGTTCCATACATAGTTCCAATCTGGCTACGGAGGCCTTTACCTAAGTCCTCTAAACCTGCACCGATTTGAAGACCACCTTCAGAAAATGCACTCTGGGTACGTCCATAAACTATCTGTAAGAAAAGCTCTCTCATAGCTGTATTTATAGCATCACATACTAGGTCGGTATTTAAAGCTTCTAAAATTGTCTTTCCGGGTAGTATTTCAGATGCCATAGCCGCGGAATGAGTCATTCCTGAGCATCCTATTGTCTCTATCAATGCTTCCTGAATTATACCTTCCTTAACATTTAGTGTTAGCTTACAGGTGCCCTGCTGAGGTGCACACCACCCTATACCGTGAGTAAAACCGGAGATATCTGTTACTTCCTTAGCCTTAACCCATTTTGCTTCTTCAGGAATAGGCGCTGCTCCATGGTTAACACCCTGCGCAACCGGACACATCATTTTAACTTCATGTGAATAAATCATGTTGTTGAAACTCCTTTCAATGACGATATTTATTGTTTGTTATATACTTAACATATTTTCGCATAAATCAATCTATAAGTCCAGCAGTAAATTAAATAAACCCATAAAACGACCTTAATTCGGACGTTTGGATACTATTTCTCCTACTTTCTTATAAATACTTCCTGCTGGTATAACTCCTCTTACCATTGATAATGGGTATATATTAGCATTTCTGCCGACAACAGTTCCCGGATTTAACACGGAATTGCAACCTACCTCTACATTATCACCGAGAATAGCTCCAAATTTCTTCAAACCGGTTTCTATTCTATCTTCACCAAATCTTACCTTAACAAGGGTTTTATCGGATTTAACATTGGAGGTAATACAACCAGCACCCATATGTGAACGGTATCCAAGTACTGAATCTCCAACATAGTTAAAGTGAGGCACTTGAGCCTTATTAAACAGTATAGAGTTCTTTACCTCGGTTGAATTGCCAACAACCGCTCCTTTGCCTACGATAGCATTCCCTCTTATATATGCACCATGTCTAACCTCTGCATTCTTATCTATAATAGTGGGACCGCTTATGGATGCAGAAAGAGCAACTCGTGCTGATTTTGCTATCCATACGTCTTCACCGACCTTATCATAATCTTCTTCTGATAGTGTAGAGCCAATCCTCAAAATTTCCTTACCTATCTGTGGCAATACCTCCCAGGGATAAGTACAGCTTCCAAGAATATCACAAGCTATAGTCTCATTTAAGTCAAGTAGTTCTATTATTTTTAACTGCTGATACATACTATTCCCCCTTCATATACGGTGCCTGGTACCGGTTAAGCATTCTTCAGGCTTGTTGTCTGGTACCGATTAAGCATTGCTGCAGCATCCTCATCTAGTATAACAGTAACCTCTCCTTTATGTATCTGAATGGCAGATGCTGTTACTTGATTTGTTACAGGACCCTCTAATGCAGCAGCTACAATTTTAGCCTTCTTTGAACCATTTGCTAGCATGATTACACTCTTAGCATCAAGGATGGTTCCAATCCCCATGGTAATGGCATAATGTGGCATCTCATTCCTTGAATAGCCTCCTGACTTATAAAACGCTTCATAATTATCATTCAGTGTCTGCTCGCTGAGCTTCTCAATTCTAGTTCTGGAATCAAGAGAAGCACCCGGCTCATTAAAGGCCCAATGTCCATCTCCACCTATTCCGAGCAACTGAAGATCAATCCCACCCGCTTCCTTAATAGCTTCTTCATATTCTTTACAGAACTCCCCTGGGTTTTTAGTAAGCCC
>JAQVQL010000300.1 GCA_028701595.1 Herbinix sp. | reverse complement strand
ATATGAATTAATTAAACTTATTCAACCGGATGTTCTGGTAAAAGGCGGTGATTACAAATTGGATGAGGTTGTTGGACAAGAAATAGTCAAAGCTAGAGGCGGTAAAGTGGAGTTAATTCAATTTGTTGAGGGTAAATCAACAACAAATACAATTTATAAAATAATGGATTTTTTCGGTAAGAGTGGTCGATCTATATTTGATAAAAAAGTGTGATAAAGGATGTCAGCAGTATGAGAGAGAAAATCATTAAACTAATCACGGAAAGTATATATGTGAAACAAATAATACTTGAGAGCAAATTATTACTTTCCATTGAGGAGAAATTAGCAGAAGAGATTGTGCATTGCATAAGTAATGGAGGTAAGCTGGTAATATGTGGTAATGGAGGGTCAGCATCTGACGCGCTCCATTTTGCTTCGGAGATGATTGGAAAATTTCAGAAAGAACGTAAACCATGGCCAGTTATTGTATTAAATGCTGATGTTGCAACACTTACATCAATTGCCAATGATTATGGGTACGATGAAGCGTTTGCCAGGCAATTAGAGGGACATTTAACAAAAAAAGATATTTTTATTGGAATCAGTACCAGCGGTAATTCTGAGAATGTGTATCGCGCTGTACTAAAAGCAAAGGAAATCGGTGCAAAGGCTGCAGCTCTGCTTGGTATGAATGGTGGAAAAATTGGGAGGGTTGTTGATTATCCATTGATTGTACCTTATAAAGTTACTGCTCGGGTTCAGGAGTCACATATTTTATTGATACATATCCTCTGTGAACTGGTAGAAGATAATTTATCAGAAACAAAAAAAGTAATTGAAAGTTGATATAATTATGGAAAATAAGAACAAAGCTATTTTTCTTGACAGAGATGGGACAATTAATGTTGAGAAGAATTATTTATATAAGATTGAGGAATTTGAATTTTTAACTGGTGTAATTGATGGCTTAAAAAAGTTGCAGGAATTAGGATATAAACTGATTATTGTGACTAATCAATCAGGTATTGCACGTGGGTATTACTCAGAAAAGGATTATTATACATTAACAAATTGGATGCTAAACCATATGAAAGAACTTAGCGTCAATATTGATAAAGTTTATTTTTGCCCTCATCATCCTAACGCCAGTGTTTTAAAATATCGCTTGGATTGCGATTGTAGAAAACCCAAGCTTGGACTGTATAAAAAAGCAATATGTGATTTTAACATTAGTCTTTCGCAAAGTTATGTAATTGGAAATAAAATATGTGATTGTGCATTATGTGAAAGGACCAAATGCAGGGGGTTTCTGACTGGTCAGAATGAAAAGAATAATATTATTCGGGATGTTAAGCTTGGAAGGGTTCGAAATGTTAGGTATATGGATAGCTTTTTTAATTGTGTTGAACAAATTATCATAGAATCATAGTGAATGATTCAGAAGTGATACAAAAACTGGCGCGAATTATCACCATAGACATCGATATATAAGTGGATATTGACGGAATGCTAATAAACATGTGAAATATAGCCAAAAATAAATGGAGAACAGGATATCGGAGAGGAGAGTGGATGTGTATAAGAGAAAAAAACTTAAACTAAAGGAACCATTTTCTAAAACATATCAGCACCATGGATATCAGACTGGAATATTATTGGCACATATAAATTGTATAGAATATCTATATAGTCAATATGTACAGGTTTTTTATAGTATCAAAGATAAAAAAATGGAGTATGATCATTCTTTCTTCTTTAGCGATGATCAAGCCTTTATTCAATACTTCTGTACATTTCCTATGGAGTATGTATCTAATGGAGATATTATTGAATGTATTAAAGACTTTATTAAGCAAGATAAATATGTTTATGGAAACTGGAATGAGTATCATATAAGTCTAAAGAAACGTTTCCATCAATATAACTTCTTACATAATTTTCTGATCTATGGATTTGATGATGAAAAAGAAGTGTTTTTAGCAGTTGGATATATTCATACAGGTTTTTGGCAGGAGTATGAGGTTACCTATAGAGAGGCATGTGATGCCTTGTATGATGAAAATAACCATAACGTAAATCTGCAATGTTTTGATGTAAATCGATACTTTAATAAAAGCTTTGAATATGACCTTTTTAAGACAAAGTTGAATCAATATTATAATTCAACTGAAGTATATAATAATTTTGAGCCGGGACCTTGTATTGGTGGATTGAATGCTTGGCATGAATTCATAGTAAATGAGTGTGAGCGTATGAAGCTTAAGGAAATTGGTAAAAAGGAATCATATTTTCTTTTCAGTGAATACAAGGAGTTAATGATAAATCGTCTAGAATATTTCAGAAGACAAGGTGGATATGATATTAATTTAGACTGGATTAGTGGATATACAAAACTCTTATATGAATCAAAGAGAACCCTTAATTTGGTATTAAAGTTTAATATGCAGAGAGACATTACTTTAATCGATCGTATCTATAATGCAGTAGAATATAATATCGAATCCGAACGTAGTTTATTAGAAAAAGTGCTTGTATCAATATAGCAAGTTCTTACAGATTAAAAAAATGTAAATAAAATTGACAAAAGATTTTTTGAAAGCATTCTTCGTGATTTAAACGGGTCTGTTGTAGGTATAGCAGATCTAAATATTGATAAGCTATCAATAAAACATTTATGAAGCTTGTCTCTATCGCATATTTGATTGTATACACCAATATATTATAGTAAGTCAAGAAAAAATTGGTGAAGCTATGAATAATCAAAATGAGAATAATACAGTATCAGATATTACATTGTTTGTTAAAATTGGCATTATAGTATTAACAATACTGGTAGTAATAGGGTTGGGTATAAAATTCCTTCCCAACGCTATTACTGTATCTAATATCGGACGAAAGAGAGATCTGCCAATCTATAGTGTGGCAACTGACGAGAATAAGGTAGCCCTAAGCTTTGATGCAGCCTGGGGGAATGAGGATACACAGAATATACTAGATACCCTTGCCAAACATGATGTTAAGGTTACCTTCTTTATGACCGGAGAGTGGATGGGTAAATATCCAGAGGATGTTAAGAAGATTGCGGCAGCAGGTCATGATTTGGGCAATCATAGTGAAAATCATAAGCAAATGTCAAGGCTATCAGAGCAGCAATGTAAGGATGAGCTTATGAAGGCGCATAAGAGAATTAAAGAGCTGACTGGAATCGAAATGGATATGTTCCGTCCTCCCTATGGAGACTATAATAATATGGTTGTGGGAACTGCAAGAGACTGTGGATATTATACGATACAGTGGGATGTGGATGTGTACGCATCAACTTGAAAACCAGGAAATACAAAGGTTTGAAGTGGATATTGGTGATAAAAATGATAAAATGAAAAAGATCGGAAGAGCACA
>JAQVQL010000299.1 GCA_028701595.1 Herbinix sp. | reverse complement strand
GGCGAGCAGGAGGACATTCTTGGGACGCAGAAAATAGCAGAGCGCAGAAATGTAAAACTACTTGCTAAAGGTACATCTGTTGCGGCCGTGGACGGGCTTTTATCGAAGAGTCAGATTATAACAGATAGTAACAAATATATAAATGCTGGTGATAGGGTTCGTATAGAATAGCTTTAGGAGATGATAAGATGACGCAGATGCGACTATATGGTTATCATAAGAGAAGAGTAATATGTATAATAATTGCGCTAATAGCAGGGGTATTTCTTTGGATTGCTTCTATTATAAATCAGATGCATATATCCGAATATCACCAGGGTGTAAGCGTAAGATATGATGAACCGGCATTAACTAAGCAAAGTTTAGAAAATATTCTAGAAGCTATGATATCAAGAGGAGATAATCATATTCCCGAGATAACCCTATGGCAAAGAGATGAGCATTTTGTTGTTAGCAATGAAGATAATATTAAAACCGTAGAGCTATCATTGATAACTGTGGCCGGAGATATGTCAAGGATATATCCCGTTCCTATGTTATATGGAGGATATCTAGCAAGAGACGATAGCTCGGGATGTATTATCGACAGGGCTACTGCCTATAAACTGTTTGGTAGTTCTGATACCGTGGGACTAAGGATTAACTGCAATAACAAGGAATACATAATAAGAGGTGTAATAAAGGAAATTGATAGTAATGTAATAATAGTTCAAGAAGAAGCCTCCTCATACAAGGGAAAAGAAAGTAAAACATACAGCTGCATGGAGATGTCCTATGCTGACACAAAGAATGCAAAGCTGTTAGCAGAAAGATTTGTATCAACTAATGGACTTGGCAAGCCGTCTAGATTTATTGATGGCTATCTAATTCAAATGCTTTCATACGTGCTAATCCATATACCCTTATGGGTAAGTGCTCTTCTAATAGTAATATACGTTATTCGAAAAGTATACTTACTAAAGGCCTCGCCAATATTGACCTTTATAGGTATTATAGGGATAGCACTTTTAGTAGTTATACTAATTAAGATAACAAATATGCACTTCTATTACCCGAACTCAATGATTCCCAACAAGTGGTCAGATTTTGACTTTTGGGTAGGTAAATTAAGGTCGATTATATCTTCCATAAGCAGAAAAGAGGGTATAGTGCTATATTATAGAGATATTATCTTAAGAAGAAGGATGCTGATAGTGATAATAGGCGTTATATCAGCTGTAATTTCCGAATTGTCTGTACTGGTGTCAGGAACAATCAGGAAATGTAATTGATTTCCTTTTTGTTATGTTATATAATTGAGATGGTATAAATAAGGATAAAATGTTTAAATTAACTTGACACTGGTAGTCTTGGTAGTGTAAAGTGACGTATGAAAAACCTTTAGTTTATAAAAGTAAAAAAAATAGGCTCAAAATGAACCTTGAAAAGCAAATATATTAATTAATATTTAGGTAGTGGCAACTTACGCCAACCTTGAGTGCAACAAAAACAAATGCTCTGACGATTTTACCGACGGCGACATAACTCAGAAACAGATAGTTATATTCCGTCGAATCACAGCATTTTAGCATTTGCTTTTGATGCATTCAAGGTCAAGCCGAAAGCGTGCTTTCGGTGGCTGGGTTATTCCCTCTGGCTCTTTAATCTAGAAACAGATAGGTGTTAAGCCGATTGTTCTTGTTGCATTTGATAGATTTTTTCTTGCCCTAACTTAATAAGGATTTGCCATTTGGCGGGCATGTTTTCAGCTTTATTGAATTCTGATAATCCATTCAGTGGTTTCCAATAATTATAAGGATGAGGGTTTAGGAAGTTGTAATAGGCAACCCAAAGAGAGACACTATAAAGAGCACCATTATCGCTATTATAACCATTGGTAGAACGATAGGAAGCCTTGAAGGTTCTGTTCATTCGTTCTACGACTTGCTTTACCCATCTCCATTCGGTGGATACCGCATCATCATTGGTTAAGCCGATCACTTGCGTGACATCAAAGTCCCAACCCATATGTTCCTTACATTGCTGGGCAGCTAAAGGATATGCACTATAACCATCCGCAATAAATTTTAGAGCTTTCCCTGGGAATTCTTTAAACTTTTCAAATGCCATGCGCATGGCGAGAATACAGGGACCAACGGAACGAGTATCTGAGACCTGATAGCCAATAATACTCTTTTTACAAGCATCCATGATAAACCAAACATAGTGTTTTACACCAAGTTTTTTGATGTAGGTTTCATCTGCAGAGAGTATATTGGAAGGCTTGTAATCATAGGTATCAACAAAGGGCTTGATGACAGCGGCTGCAGTCATTGCATAGTTAGCAACGGTAGTATGAGAAATCTTAATGTTGTGTACTTCTTCCAGTGCATGGGAGGTCTGTCTGGTGGAGAGTTTTAAATTTATGTGATAAGTAAGAACCAATCCTAGTATATGAGGGTTAAACTTTTTGAAGTTGAAAGAGGTAGCATTTTGGGGAAGGGAATATAAGTCCATGTGAAAGAAATCTATCGTGAATTCACGGTAGATATAGTGAAGTTTGTATTCCTGCTTTTCACCCTGTGTTAGGTCTTTAGGTAAAACTTTTTGCCTAGCCAGATAGTAAGGACATTTTTTGCTCTTGCATTTATGTATTTTAAAGGCTTTACGCTCTTTAATGACTTCAAGAGTATTACCACAGTGAGGACATTTAAATGTAATCGGCTTGGTGTGTTGTTCTCCGGTTTTAAAGGTGCATGAGCATATGGAGCATTGGTATTGACCTTTACCACCATTATTATCATAAAGGTAATCATGAGGGGCACCGCAGCGTGGACATACGGTATCAACTGGTACATTACGCTTGGAATCTTTACGAACTCGAATTGGTTTAATTAATTTACCGTAACGTTTATGAAAGTACCTAATTAATTCATTGTAGTCGTACTTTTCGTATTTGATAATGATAGGCGGGGCATCTACTTTGAACTTCTGATACTTGGGAGAATGGGAATCGTCAAAAGCCCACTGTTTGAGAGGTATATATTTGCAGATAAAGAGAAGTAAGTAGCAGATTTGTTTATACTGCTCTTGAATAATGTTAATTAAATAGAGTATAATTGAGTCCATAGCAATGACCTTTCCTTTCGGTTTGATTTCGGTGTGGTAACTTAAATTATACACGAAAATAGGGGGGCATTGCTATTTTGTTTTAAAAAGCTCTGTAACCCTTGATAAATAAAGGTTTTAAATAAAAAAGTCAGTGTAATACTTTACACTAACACATTAACTTGGGGAGGTTAAGTATGAAGATGTGGGAGAATATGAATGAGAGAGTAAAACTGTTTATTATGCTAGTTGTTATAACTCTTGGTGTTTATTTGGGATTTATTTTTATACTGCCTCTTAT
>JAQVQL010000298.1 GCA_028701595.1 Herbinix sp. | reverse complement strand
AAATACATCAAATATAAAATATCTTGTTATTGATGAGGCTGATGAGATGCTTAATATGGGCTTTATTGAGCAAATTGAGACAGTAATAAATAGCCTTCAACATGATCATGCAACTATGCTATTGTCAGCTACAATGCCATTAGATATAGAGGATTTATGTAATAAATATATGAACAATCCTAGATTTGTTGAAATAGAAGATGAAAACAAGGCTGTTGATAGGATAGAGCAGGAAAGATATGATGTAGAAGAATTAGATAAAATAAAGTTCCTAAGAGATATTACAATAGTTGAAAACCCTGATAGCTGTATGATATTTTGTAATACAAAGCTAATGGTAGACGAAGTTTATAATGAGTTATATAGACTTGGCTATTCCTGTGAAAAAATACATGGAGGCATGGAACAAGGGGATAGATTAAAAGTTATGAATAATTTTAAGCTAGGTCGTATTAGATATCTTATAGCTACAGATGTTGCTGCAAGAGGGATTGATGTTGATAGAATTAGTCTTGTAATCAATTATGATATACCACGAGACAGGGAAAGCTATGTCCACAGAATTGGAAGAACTGGAAGAGTTAATAAGCTAGGCAAGGCTATTACATTTGTTGCTCACAATGAAAAAAGGTTTCTAAAAGATATTGAGAAATATATTGAAAAGAAACTTCCACTGAAGGAAAGACCAGATAAACAAACTGTTAGCGATTCAAAGAAAGAATTTGAAGAAAAAATAAATACAACACCTGAAATAAAAGAAACAAAAGGTGCTGAGTTAGACAAAGAAATCTTGAAAATTCATATAAATGCCGGAAAGAAAACTAAGATGAGAGCAGCTGATATTGTAGGCACTATATGTAGCATCGAAGGAATAACAAAGGATGATATAGGTATTATTAATATAATGGATTTATCTACTTATGTTGATATTCTGAATAATAAAGGTGGGTTAGTATTAGAAGAATTGCAAAATAAAACAATTAAAGGAAGGCATCGTAAGGTAAGTAAAGCAAAATATTAATTATGAAATAAAGGATAGAAAGATAATTAGAATTAAAGGTTATGTGGAATATAAATGCATCAAGATGTAAAAGTCCTGATGCATTTATTATTTATAAACCCAGAATAAAACAATGGAAGTATTTAGTAACATGGTGTAATATAAACATATATCATGAATTATCATTTGTTATATGGATAGGATTGATAATAATCAGGGGAAATTCGGGCAGTGGCAAAATACAATTGCAATGGAAGGCGGAGAAGAGCTTGTTGCAGTAGCTACTTATGAAACATCATTAGGAGAAGCATTTTTCTTTGATGATCCTAATTATTTGATTATGTTAAGTTGGATACATGCTTATACCATGGGTTTGATCTAACCAATTGGAGTTATGGGAGGTTTAATTTTGAAGGAGGGGTATATGAAATTCACTAAACTAATTGTTAAATTATTGATAACTTGCCTAATTCTTTCTGGATGCAGCAGTCCTAAACAGGTAGAAGAAATATGGACAATCGTGAAGGAAAAGGTGGTTATATTTGGAGACGGAGTGTATGTTGATTTGTGTAGAAACGATTTTTCTATACGTGATATATATATACTTTCAGATGGAGAAACTCTGTTGACCGTTCAAGAACCAATCGGTCCTGATAATGTTTTAAATGATTTGAATGAAACTGCTCAAGAGGCAATCAAAGCATATTATGAGAAACAAGGTTTACTATATGATGTAAATATTGAATTGGAAGAAGCGTATTCGCAGTATTTGAGATGTAAAACAAATAATGAGCAGTTCTATGATTTTTCAATTAACCAAGATGTTGTACCTGCATCATCAAACGATAAAATAATTTGCTTTTTGACAACAGCAATTGTGCCAAATGGTGATCTTGGAATGAGAATTGGACAGGAAATTCGTTTGGGTGCTGTTTTTAACAAGGAGACAGGAGAACTATATAATATGTGGGATTTGTTTTACTCTCCCAAAGAAGAAGCTATTGCACAATTATTACAAGCTTCACAAATTACAGATAAACAACTAATTCTTGAAATGTCAAGTGCAATTAAGCCTGAATGCATTATTTTACTTCCTGACCATTTAGAAATTAATTTTCCACCTGGTTCACTTCCAAGTCAAGAACATTCATATTTGCTGTCAATAAATTACGAAGTTTTAGAAGGAGTGATTCACAGCTGGGCAATTCCTGATACAAATTTCTAAATTATTGTACTTTTTGCATACGATAATGTATAAGCAACACTGGAGGAAATCTTGTATTAGAAACAAGCTACCCTTATTTAAAAAACAGGCTGATGCTTTTGTTGATTATGTACAGATGCACAAGCTGCCATAAAGGTTTCCATTGATTATATAAAATAAGTTAAATAGGGATTGAAATGCCTAAAAATTAAAGGTTTCCAGTCTTTCAGCAAGTATAGCTGATTGACTGGATTTTTTTATCCTCGGAGTATAGCTTAGTACAACCTAAATATTATGCTTTCTATTAATTATACTAATGGTATAATTGATTTATTACTAATTGTATAAATGGTATCTGTTCTAATTGGCAATATCTGATAAAATAAAAAGAGTGAGGTAAATGTTATGTTAAATAATACTATTAAAGCTTATCGTAAAGAAATGAAATTAACCCAGGAACAACTGGCTGAAGTCATGGGGGTAACTATAGGAGCTGTTTCCAAGTGGGAATTAGGGCTGTCAAACCCAGACATTATGCTACTACCTAGGCTTGCCAAACTCTTTGGAATTTCTATAGATGTACTTTTCGCGTTTGAGCTCACGGATCATTCGGCCGATGATCTGGCGGAGGAAATCAAAGTCTTCCGTTATGAGAAACAATATGATAAGGGAGCAGAAGTTGCGCTCAATGCAATACGTAGATATCCCAATCACTTTGATATAATACACCAAAGTGCTGCGCTTTTCATGTTGCAGGGTGTTGAGAGGGGAAATCAAGAAGCCTTGGAAAAGGCCTTGGAACTATATCGACGCAGCTGTCCTCTGGTTGGACAGAGTCAAGATGAGCGTATCAGTGAGCTGTCCATTCAGGTAAGTATTGGTCAGGTTTTAACTTGTCTTGGAAGAAAAGAAGAGGCCTATGAGCATTTGAAAAAATACAATTACTGTGGTATTAACAACGGCATCATAGGTATTTTATTGTCGCAGGGAAAAAATCCACAGGAGGCATTTCCCTATCTTTCGGATTGTCTGCTGGATTACACTGCACAGCTCATGCGCTGTTGTGTGGGATTTGCCAATGCATATTATGACATGAAGGATTATAAGACTTCATGTGATGTCTTAAATATGATGTACGACTTTTCTATGCATCTTAGAAAAGACAATCAGGTTTCCTATATTGATAAGCTCCAGGTTATTCTTCTCGCGG
>JAQVQL010000037.1 GCA_028701595.1 Herbinix sp. | reverse complement strand
GTGGCTATATTGCAAACATTTATCTTTGTGTGGAATTTTATTTTCGTAAAAAAATAAAGACCTAATAAGCTGACACTTCATTTCAATAGAGAAAATGACGAGAGAATAAAGGCCATTAAGGCAAAAGCTGGTATACCCATGCTTCCTATTACGTCGATACTACTAATAATCGCTGGTGTAGTCGCAGGATACTTTAATAACCTAGTGTTTATAACCCTTATTGCGGCAGCGACATTTCAAATGATGATTTGTGCAATCATCAAGATTATCTATATGAAGAGAATGTAAGGAAGGAAGAGAAGAATATGATATCAAACGACTAAAACTTATTATTGGTGGCGGATTTAGCCTTATGACCGTTATGTTAGCCATTTTCATGTTTTTCGGATGTGAATTGCCACATTACTTAAATTGGATTTTTCCAGGTGGATATTTATTTGTTATTGGATTAATGTTCTTCTTATCTAATTCTTTATATAGAAAAAATTAGGCTCTTATGCTATATTAAATGCATATAATCTTTCACAACACAATACGAAGGTAAAGGATGATAAAATGCATAAAATTTATACTAAAAATAAAATCTTAAGAGTCTTTTTAATTCTTATACTACTTGGAGTACTTAGCGTGGTTGTTGTCCTTGGTATAAACATCTATATTAAAAGCTCATCAAATAAAAAAATTCTTTCTCTCGAGCAGGCTGCTACTCTTGAAGATGTGGAGTGTATTCTTGTACTTGGGGCAGGTGTATGGGGAGACAGACCAACTCATATGCTTGAAGATCGCTTGAATTTTGGTGTAGCTCTTTACAAAAATGGTGCTTCGGATCGTATATTAATGAGTGGGGATCATGGAAGGAATAATTATGATGAAGTAAATGTAATGAAGGATTATGCCATAAATGAGGGTGTATTATCATCAGATATATTTATGGATCATGCCGGCTTCTCCACCTATGAGAGTCTATATAGAGCAAGAGATATCTTTGAGGCAAAAAAGATTATAATTGTTACTCAGGAATATCATCTATATAGAGCCCTATATGTGGCTGATAAGCTAGGACTCGAAGCATATGGAGTGGCATCTAATCCACGTGAATATGCCGGACAGCGCTCTCGTAATATCAGAGAAGTACTAGCAAGAGTCAAGGATTTTTTATACGTGATTATTAAGCCTGAACCTACCTATCTAGGAGATAGCATCCCTGTCAGCGGAGATGGAAATGTAACAAACGATAATACTAGTCCAAAAAACTAATGCTAATTGGCAGCTGAACTTGTTTTTGGCATTTAGGAGCTACGATTTTTTCCAATTCGCTTAGCGAAAAATAACACTGTCCCCGTCGCAGATAAAATAACAAGCAAGATAATAGCAATAATCAAGACTGTCTTGTCAGTATCGCCAGAATCTTGCTCTGAAAGGGTATCCTTGACGACGGGTTCTTGCTCTGAAAGGGTCTCGTTGACGACGGGTTCAGAGGTTAGAGCTGACTCCGAAGAAACACTTCTTTCTTGTTCAAACATCCATTCAACCATATCCGTTTTATACGCATAATTCCAAGCATAGTGACCGAACCCAGTTACTTCGTAATATTCTGCCTTTTCTCCTCCCGCTGTCAATAATTCATTATAAAAATCCCGAGATACTTCAACCGGAACATCATCATCATCGTCGCTGTGGTAGATACGAATCGGCAGATTCAATAGCTCCCCGGCTGCCTTGGACGTAAGTTCAGAGGCTCCGCAAATTAAAACCGTAGCAGCTGCGACATCTGGATAAGCCATAATAAAGTCAGACGCCGCATATCCACCCATGGAAAAACCATATATGTAAATACGGTCGGGATCAGCGGATTCTTCTTGAATTAACTTTTCAATTATATGTTTAATTGTATCAGGATCGGGTCCCCAATCGTAAGATATAGGCATAACTACATATGATTCGTATTGTTCTGGGCTTTTATTAACTTTATCTATGAATTCCTCAATTAAACCAAGACTTCCCATCGTTGGATATGTCTCTACGAAATCGTGAAGGTCATGTCCATGCATTCTTATAAGGATCGGATATTTTTTTCCTTCCTCTAGTTTGGTAGGAAGATGAAGCTGATACTTAGTGTCTCCATCCTCAATCAAGGTGAAAAAATTATTGCGCGTATAAGTTCCTGGTTCCCCCAGTTCTTCATTTGTGATAGAATCCGTGGTATCAGCGCCGTTGTCGTCGGATATATTCATGTCACCAACTGAAGCGATTTCTGTGCCAGAAGTGTCTTTGATACGCATACCGAGCACTTCATAGCTGTCACCGCCCCGTAATCCAAAGATTCCGATATAATCCATCGTGAGTGGGTCGAGGGTATCAATTTCCTCGCCAAAGGTGAAATTAACTGTTAAGAGCTCTGTTTCATTGCCCGCGATAGTGTCTACCTCAAAAAGAGCGGGGATTTGGTTCGCAGTAGTACCACTTGCTATAGCAGAAGGAGCGCTATGCGCTTGGTAGGTCTCGTCGTTGTACTTAAACATGCCACCTGAACCATCGCCGTCCGTATATCTTACACGGAAGCCAGTGGTTCCGACAGCTTTTACTACATATTCGATAGTGTAGGCTTTGCCCACTTCAAGTCCTACATCTTCAACTTTAATGAACGCTCCACCGAATGAATTACTCTTTATGCTAAGACCTTTGTCGTTGGATTCGATACTATCAGCAGCACTTATTGCTGGCATCAGTGTTATAACAAGGCAAATTGCCACAAGAACAGAAACTATTTTTTTAAGCATTATCCTTCCCCCTAAAGTAATATATAATCTATATATATAAATTATCATTAATGAAATATTAATAACATGGAAAAAAGACAATAAAGCTAGTAGAATTATCCATTAATCATCTTACATCGCGCTTATGTTCACACACTTATTTGCTTCTTCCAACTCTAATTTCAGCAATATGCATTTCTATAAAAAAACCTCTTAAGTAGACAAGGTAAATAACCAAAGTCTACTTAAGAGGGATCATATCAGTCTAACTTTCGTGGGTCAGTTCAAAATGCTGTACCTCTTCATCTATAATCTTATATTTATTTTACCACAGCTGCTTTGCAGCATCTTCTACTAGCGCAAATGGTCCAGGAATTGTATCAAGGCCACGGTGTTCACCCAGATAATCTCTGTTAAAGGTTATGGATGTTCCATCTGGATCCTCGAATCTCTGCTCAGGCTCAAATGCTTTACCAAGTATATCACTTGTTATTATGCTATTCTTGAATTCACCTAGCAATTCATAGATATTCGTATTTAGATAATACTTACCATCCTTCTCCTCGATCTCAGCTTGAGCAGTATTATTATTAACTATAAGTTTAGACTTTTCTTTTTCCCATGCCTTAGCGCCATTAAAATAAGCATTACCGTTAATCCATACAGGCAGATGTGAGAAATGCGGCTTCATCAATTTCATCATATCCGCAGGTTTATCCATTTCAAAGCTCTCAATCCATTCTTCATAGGTGGGATATTCATCAAACACACTAGTTCCGACGACCTGATTATCCTTCATGATGAAGCCCATATCCTCTTTAGCTTCTATCTCTTCCACAGGCCAGTTCTGGACAAAGATATTATTATATACACGATTATCACCATGTAGAATTGTCATGAATCCTGCAACCTCTGTGCGATGACGAATATGATATGGTGTAAAACGAGGTTGATTTACTTCGTCAACAGTAAAGTCCGTGCCACTGCCTACAGCTGTAATTGCACCCAGAATCAGATTATGAACCAATGCGACACCCTGGGTTGATAAACGTACAGATGCCTTAGACAATAATATATTATTATCGATTAAAGTAGGACCATGTGAAACTTCAACGAATAAGTCCTGACTCATCATGCTACCGAAAGCAGTTGTTGAGCCCTCTGGTGCATGATTGTCATGAAGGAGATTCTGTGAAATACGGGTACCCTGAGCCTGCCAGTCAACCCATATACCCATGGTGCTATGATGAATATGATTACGACGAAATACTACATCAATTGCAGCATGGAACTTAATACCAGCAATCTCGGCGCCGCCCAACTGTTGCATATTGTTAATATGATGAATATGATTATCCTCAATTAAACTAAACACACAACCCATTCGACCTACAATACCGGTCTGCTCACAATGATGGATATGACAACGTCTTACGATATGACTACCTACATTTTCCTTAGTCCAACCATGATACTGGCCTCTGCATACGGCATCACGCTCCATCTGGGTAGGGCTCTTTACATATTTATGGGTAAAGTATTGATTGTTTTCCTCATCATAATACTTACCTAGAGAAATCCCGCTACACTTACTGTTGCTTATATCACAATCCTCAATAATCCAACCCTTAGACCAATTAGGACCAATCATTCCATCCTGAAAAGAAGCGGGCGGTGCCCATGTAGTAGCAGCCTTATTTACATTGAAGCCTCTTAAGGTAATATATCCAACACCTGTCTTAGAAGGCAGGAAGCAATTACGGCGAACATTTATTTCAACATTTTCTTCATTTGGGTTCTTTCCTTGGAAATTAGCATAAATTACTGTCTCATTGCCGTCCTGCTCTGTATACCATTTATATATAGACCATTCTTGCTCCCATGAAGGGGTATATACTTCGCCCTTAATACACTCATCCAATGTTTCTGTTTCATACAGTTGTCTGTCATTCAGATAAACAGCACCCGTATGTCTTACCACAGGCGCGAAATACCAGTCTCCACCAACAAAGGTGGTATAGGGATTATAGTCGCCGAACACCCCGTTATCTATACGGCACACCCATACGTCATCCTGATACTTTACCCAAGTCTTAACTTCCTCAGCACCAGTGATAACAGCTCCAAGATCAGTTTCACTTCTATAGGTGATTCTAGCATCCTCCAAGCCGGAGTTTACTGGATCCACATATTCACGATATATGCCCGAAGCTACCACAACCTCATCACCTGGTTTTGCAACTTTAGCTGCATCATTGATGTGCTTAAACGGCGTTTCCCTGCTGCCATTACCATCTCTGTTAGCATTACTATTAACGAATAAAATCATAATAACTACCTCCTTTTATATTGAAAGTTAATACAACCAAAGCTTAAATATTTTTCTCATTCTTAACTACATAGTTCCAGCTGCATATTTGGCATTTGCTTCTTTTGCTCTTTGCCTCTTAGCCTTCCATTCAGATATTTTTCCTTGATTTGAGGATACACCCAGTATAATTAATAAGAATAAACCGGTTGTAATTTCTCTTATGGTTGTAGAAAAACCCACTGCAATCAAGCCTGTATTAAGCATCTTCATGGTAAATGTTCCGATAGTTACACCGATTGCAAGATTACAGTATTTTGATAGGAACAAACCTATAAATATACCCATCATTGAATCAAATACCAATGCCACGCTTGCCATTCCGGCTGCAGGTTTAATCATTCCACTTACTGATAGATTCATTACTGCTGCCATGCCTAAGAAGATACCACCAAATATAAATGAATATAATTTGGTTTTTCCTGGATTTAGTCCGGCATTTCTTGCAATTAGCTGACCATTTCCCAATGCTCTAACATTATGTCCAAAAGGTGTATAGTTAAATACTACATAGAATATCGCAAACATAATTGCTAATACGATAAAGCAATATGGTGCCAGTGCCAGGATTGTCATCTTGCCGGATATCAGTACTCCTCCTCCTCCGAATACAAAGAAGGGAATTGTCTCATACACCAGCACTAAGCCGATAGTTAATACAATAGAGGGAACTTTCATAAAGTTGTATAGCAATCCTGTAAATGAGGCTACAGCTACTCCAACTATCATACAGAAAATTATCATCCCAGGTATGCCTGTACCTGTCATTTTTGCTAGGTTGCCTCCTACTATTGATGCTACTGCAACAACACCGCCAGCAGAAAAGTCCCACATTCCTATACTCATATTGCAGGCAATGGCTAAAGATATCAGTACTGGCATTACTGACTGCCTAGCTATTGTAATCATCTGCCTAGAGCTTCCAAACCTCTCATTCCCAATAATCAGGAAAAACACATATACCATTATCGGGAGAAGCAGGGATTTTATTGTACGTAGTGTGTAATCTTTAAATTTAGTGCCCATATCATCACCCTTTACTTTCTATACATTAATCAAATAAATCCTTGTGGCGAGAAACAACATCATCAATACTATAATTGTCACCATATTCATTTACCAATTCTAATGATGCTTCGGGATTGAATTTCTTAATTAAAGCTTTAATTTCATCTCCAGTGTAAGGAGGGATGGAACCTTCAACAAATTTCATATAATTATCATAATTGTCCTTAGACTGCAGAACCATGAAAGGACGATAAATTGTTTTTTCTGGTGTATCGTTAATTGGTGTACCTACCATCGCATTATAGAGAACAGCAAATGCAATACCCGTTGTTGGGAACTGTCCACCAGCAATCCATCCAAGCTCTCCAGACTCAAGCTTTTCTCCTGTACCTTCACCTATATCAATAGTAGCCAAAACTGCCTGTCCATTTAATCCTTCTGATTGCATTACCTGATATATTGATTCCGTTCCACCGCCTGCACCACCGGTTACGATTATTCCATCCATTTCAGGATAGGTAGCAGCGAAGCTCTGCAATGCTTCTGCTTGTTCAGTACCGCGATAATTAGCCAGTACGTTTAAATCATCATGTTTTTCTATTGCATCCTCAATACCTCTTACGCGATTATCATGGTTTGCAGCCATACCTGCTTCAGGTGCAATCCATACAATGTTACGCATGCCTCTATCATAGAGGTCATCCACCATGGCGACACCGCACTCATAGTCATTCTCTGTTACCATACCTGTAACATATTCAGATTCTGCTATAAGTTTTAATGTATCAGGATCTGTACTCTCATTTAAAATACATTGTAAATATACACCTGCTTCCTCTGCTTTTTCTATCATGCTAGGAAGTATAAGCAGAGATAGTATTCCATCCACGCCCCTTTGAATTAAGTTCTCTGTTCCAGAGATATACTCTTCCATTGTAAGGGCCTCTACAAAGGAGAAGTTTACATTAAATTCTTTTCCAAGATACTCAAGATTACTCTTTACGGAACCACCCAATTGATCCGTATAACCCCATAGAAGTACACCTACAGAATAGGGATCTAACTCACTTGCTGCTGGGTATATAGAATCTTCATTTGTTACTACATCAAATCCACCTTTGTTTCCTTCATTTGAATCCTTTGAACCATTGTCAGCAGAACTACAAGCTGCTAAAGATCCAATAACCATAATTAATCCTAATAATAAAGCAATAGATTTTTTAAATTTTTTCATCATCTTTCCTCCAATAATATTTGATTTATGTGTTTCAAACATGACAACATATACATTAATAGTTAATGTTTACGATACAACTTCTCCTTTTCTACGTTCATAGCTTAAATATACGATTATTAGGAAAAGAACTCCCTTTATACCGTTAATGATATTAGGATCCGCACCCCAAAGTATTAACCCATTGGTTAATATCGCCACCGTAATAGCACCTAGAATAGCAGAGCTAATTTTTGATTTCGCCCCACCTGACAAGGGAAAACCACCGAGAACGATTGCGGTTAAAATATCAAGCTCAAAGCCCTGACCTGTAGAAGAACTTACAACACCGGTACGAGTTAAGGAAAAAAATGAAACAAGGCCTACAGTTGAACCCAAAATCATATAAGCAAGGACCGTATACTTTTTAACGTTGATACCACTTTGTCCTGCGGTTATTTTGTTTCCACCTATCGCTTTTAAGTACTTACCCACCCTAGTATATTTAAATGCGATATAGCCAATTCCAATTACTAATAGTAAGACCACTAGTTTTATCATTCCCTTATTCCAAAAGGAAAAATCATTATAGGGTATGTATAAATCCTTTGCGCTAGTGGCTGTTCTAGTAATACCTGTCGCAATATATCTCATACAAAGAGATACTACAAAAGCAGGCACGCCAATAGTTACATGAATTGCTCCGGTTGTAAAACCGGTTACAGTACCAACTAATATAGATACTGGTAATACCATCCATCCAGGGATTGCTCCCTGTAATATTAATGAAGCAACAACCACAGATGATAACCCTTGTACTGCTCCGACTGACATATCCATTCCACCATGGGAATATACAAACACTGCTCCGACTGCAACTATAATAATACTAAAGCTTTGGTTCATAATATTATTGAGGTTACTTGGTGAAAGGGTGTTTCCCTTTGTTACTATAGCAAAAAACACAGTTATGAATATAATGCCAAAGAAGGGTATAATCATCGATAATTTCTCTTTTTTTCTGGTTTTAGCAATTAACTGCTCCTGAATCATCACTTCTTCTTCTCGCTCTTTTGCTAGAACGCCATTTCCATCCATGATATCTCATCTCCCTCCTGTTAAATCATATAATCGATAATATCCTGCTCTGACAGCTCTTCACTTCTAGCAAATTCCTTCTGAATCAGTCCATCCTTCATAATCAGGATACGGTCGCTCATACCAATCAGCTCGGGTAATTCCTCTGATATCATGAGAATAGACTTACCTTCCTTCTTAAGCTGGTACATCAGCTGATACATATTAGCCTTAACGCCTACATCTATACCTCTAGTCGGACAATCTAGTATCAAAATATCACTCCCATTACCAATCCATTTGGCAAATACAACCTTCTGCTTATTCCCGCCAGATAGCTCATTGCATCTTTGCTCAGGAGAATAGCACTTAATTTCCATCTGATCTACTCCCTGATTTGCCAGCTCACTCTCACTTTTGTTGGTTATTATAAACCCATTTTCCAGTATAGGTAGGCTTGGCAAGGTAATATTATCCTTGATGCTAGCATTTAATATAAGTGCTTCCTTATCCCTATCCTTTGATACGTAACCCATCTTATTCCTAATAGCTACCTGAGGATTGCTAATAAGTACATCATCCTTAATCAATTTGACCTCTCCGGTCAAGGGCTTGTCTATACCAAAGGCTACTCTTCCAACCTCATGCATGCCACAATCAGACAAACCTCCAATTCCCAATATCTCACCTTTATGTAGCTGAAGCGAAAAATTCTCTACATTAACTCCAGTTGTAGCTTGTCTAATATCAAGAACCACTTCCTTACCATAGCTACCGTCATAATCAGATCTGTAGTAATTGCCCTTTAATTCACGACCAACCATCAGCCTTCTCATTTTGTCGATGCTCATATCTTCTTTTTCCAGAGTATCAATTAGGTTACCATCCCGTAATACAGTTATGTTATTACATACACTCATAAGCTCGTCCAGATCATGGGAAATAAACAATACCGCTTTATTTTCCTTATGCATTTTGTCAATCAGCTTATACAAAAGTGTTCGACCCTTCTGAGCTAATGCCGTGGTGGTCTCATCTATAATCAGAACCTCAGGCTCAGTATACATAGCTCGGGCTATTTCAACAATTTTTCTGTCCTCAAAATTCAATTTGTCAATAAACATTGAGGGATTTATCTCAGGAACTCCTATCTCCGTAAGAATTTTCTTCGCAGCCTTATTCATTTTACTAATGCTTAAAATTCCACTTTTAGAGAACTGATTTAAGTTTCCAAGAAAAATATTAGAAGCCACTGTTATCCCAGGAATTGTACCCATCTCCTGTACAACCATACTAATACCCTGTTTCTGCGCATCTACGTTACCCTTTGGAAGATATTGCTCTCCTTTAAAGAACATTTCTCCTTTGTCAGCCGTCTGTGCTCCTGCAACAATAGAAGACAAGGTGGATTTACCACTACCGTTTTCTCCTATTAGCCCTCTGATTTCACCACGACAAACTTGTATGGATACATCTACGAGTGCTCTGGTCGGCCCAAAGGATTTGTAGATGCCCTTTGTTTCTAGCAAGCATTCCTTAATCATATTTCCTCCTTTCAACGCATTTGAATAATTATAGAGTTACCTTACCTTCTAAGAGGTCTTCGTTTGAGCTACTTGTACCTATATATACTTCATAATCCATGTGTTCTAATACCCAGTCATTTATTTCTTCATCAAACCATTTAAACTTCTCAATTGGTGATTTAATAGTTACCTCTTTGGTTTCTCCAGGCTTTAATTCTACTCGCTGAAAGCCTCTTAGCAATTTTTTTGGTCTGTCAATACTCGAATTATTAAAGCCAACATAGAGCTGAATTACTTCTGCACCAGCAATATCACCAGTATTTTTAACCTTACATGAAGCTGTTATATACTTTTCATCGCTGAAGAACTCTGAATCAAAGGTTTTAAATGTAGTATAGGATAATCCAAATCCATAAGGTACTGAAGGTTTAATTCCCTCTTTCTCAAGCTTTGCATATCCATGATAATAGTTATAATTCTGCTGTGTAGTATCCCAATCAACCTGAGGTAAATCGCTCTCTAAATGTGGAACTACATATGGAAGCTTTCCGCTTGGATTTACATCACCAAATAGTATTTCAGCGATTGCTGTGCCACCTTCCATTCCAGGATAATAGGCCATCAGAATAGAGCTTACCGAATCCTTCCATTCTTCCATCATAATCATGTTTCCACCAATTAATACCGCTGCTGAGTTCCTATTTATAGGTCCAACCGCTTGAATAAGCTCTATTTCGTCCTGATGAAGACCAAGGCTATCCTTACGATCTCCTCCTACGGAATCTGTATAGCTACTAGCTTTATCATCAGATATATATTCACCTTCATCATCATGGTCAAAACCTACTACAAATAAAGTATAGTCCGCATCAGATGCTAGCCTCTTTGCATGTTCCATGTCACTACCATCATAGAAAATAACTTCAGTATTTTCAGCGACTTTTGCCATTCCCTGTAATGGAGTAACAACGTATTCTGGAAATACCCTACTGGAGCCATGATCACCTATATTTGCTTTGTTTGCTAGCTTACCAAATACTGCAATACGTTCTGCCTTTTCCTTACTAAATGGTAATACACCATTCTTATTTTGAACTAATGTAATACCTTTTCTAGCTGTTTCCAACGCTAATTCTACATGTTCCTTACAACCAATGACTGATTCATCATATGAATTATTGTCAGCTTCGGTAAAGGTCAGAATTGTTCGGATAATACGAAGAGCTGCGTCATTTATTTTATCTTCTGGAACCAATCCCTCTTTGACTGCTTGAACTAATTTATCACCAAAATACTGGGTACAACACATCTCCATATCTTGACCACCATTAGCCGCCTGGACCGTATCTCTTACTCCCCATATAAAATCACTCATTACAAATCCGTCGAAATCCCATTCCTTTTTCAGAACCTGATTTAGTAAATAATCATCATGTCCACAGTGGGTTCCCTTATATAGATTATAAGAACTCATAATACTTGCAGCACCAGCATCTATACAGTCTTTAAAATGGGGAAGATATACCTCTCTCTCCGTTCTTTTATCACATTCAACACTAACTTTAAACCTAGATATTTCCATAGAGTTAAAGGCGTAATGCTTTACACAAGCCATAACATTTTCTTCTTGTACACCTCTGACCAGCGCAGAGCCCATCTGCCCAAGATGATAGGATTCTTCACCATAGGTTTCCTGACTCCTTCCCCATCCCGGGTTATATGGTAAATTAATGCATACTCCCGCAAAGAGGTTACCGCCAAAGGCTCTTACCTCTTTACCAATCGCATGTCCTACTCGCTCCTCTAAGCCTATGTCAAAGGTAGCTCCTCTAAGCATTGAGACAGGAAAACATGTGCTCTTACCAGTACCACAAACCACACCTCTAGGTCCATCGCAGAAAAGCATAGGGTCAACATTCTTCTCCTCTATTCCTCCTGCTGGATAGGGAGTATAATTGTAATGCTTATCTGAATTTATATCCCTGAGCATATCCTTTAAAGTAACCGTTCCACCCATCAAATGTACTTTTTGTTCTAGTGTTAGTTCATCGACGATCCGCTTTGCCTTATCTGTGTAAGAAAGGCGGTAGTTTTTTGTACACTTCATATAATCTCTCCTATTTATCAATGTGCATTTATTCATCAGCATATTTTTTTAGTAATCTAAGTGCTTCTGCCCTATTAAAATCCAGGTATCCTTGAATTTCTTTATTTTCTTTTACCCGAGTTCCTTTCTGTTTATACTCAGTAGGAGTCATACCTATTTCTTTCTTATATATTCTGTAAAATGTTTTTTCATTATAAAAACCGCTTTCTTGTGCAACAACACCTATTGGCTTATCAGTTGTTGACAGTAAATATTGAACCTTTTCTATTTTAATTGATGTTACCAAATCCTTTAATGTCAGATTTGTTTGGGATTTCAAAAACCTATATAGCGTTTTTTCTCCCATTCCTATAAAGCGACACAACTCTTCCGCAATATTCTCCTTATAGAAATTTTGTTCTACAAATTCAATGATTTTAAGAAGAATATCTGATTCTTCCTCCGCGCCAAATTTGTTCACATACTGTCTAATATCGTAATGAACATATTTAAATAAATCAGCTATCATGGTATAGAGGAGCGCCTGCATTTGATATAAATTAACTATTGATTTCCCATCGATCTCCAACCCTATCCTTGCTGCGGTCCTTATAAATCTACTATAAGGCTTTTTGGGTTTTGTAATCTCTGATACACTGTTAAGGTAAAATCGATATTTTTGGTTTTTTTCTTGCCATCTTTCAAACAATTCTTGCTTTAGTTGAATAAACAAACACACATTTTTATCACTGGTACATTGCAAGCCATGTACTACTTTAGAATTAACCAAGATAATGTTACCCTCGGTTACAATATAACTTTCTGGCCAGATATTAATGCATACTGATCCCTTTAGAACTAACATAATTTCATAATCGTAATGCCAATGATAATTTGACTCCCCAATTGAAGTAACAAACACCTTAGCCGGAAAATTCTTGTCATGTTCAATAACCTCATATATATAAGAAATCACCAAAACCCCTTTCTATAGTGGACAGGTATTATATGGTTTGCATAAGATGATTATATTATACCATGACATTGAGTTTCTGTTGTTTTAGATAAAGTTTTGTCTTGTTTTTGGACATTTATCTATATTATTAATAGTTAAATTCGTTTTTTAAAGTTTTACCTCATATAAATGTCTAAAAAATAGAATATATTATAAATTGTTTTGTTTGCTTTTTTATCTCTAACCGTAAATTTATAAAGAGCTGGATATGGCATACATCCATATTTGTTTTTTTATAAACAAAAAAAGCTCCAAACCTTCATGACTTCAAGATTTAGAGACTTCTCTAAGAGAGGCGACAACCAGATTTGAACTGGTGGTGAGGGTGTTGCAGACCCGTGCCTTACCACTTGGCTATGTCGCCATATTTAGTTTTTTACTTTTATTATAAAAACAGCTCCCCGAGTAGGGCTCGAACCTACAACCCCACGGTTAACAGCCGTGTGCTCTACCATTGAGCTATCGAGGATCATCAATAATTTTATAATAAAAAACAGAAAGCCCATAAAGAATTTCTGTCTTTTGAATATATTAAATGAACAGAAATCTATTCATTTTATTGACAAAATACTACACTAGAAAATGTTACATCCAAGAACTAGGCGCTAGCCTTGTTCATTTTACTGATAATTAACAAACCATTTAGGTCAAGCCCTCGACCTATTAGTAACAGTCAGCTACATGTGTTACCACACTTCCACCTCTGTCCTATCTACCTTGTCGTCTTCAAGGGGTCTTACTTGCTTATGCAATGGG
>JAQVQL010000297.1 GCA_028701595.1 Herbinix sp. | reverse complement strand
ATGCCAAGCTTAATGGAATCGAGAATGTAGATTTCTATGTGGGAGCAGCAGAGGATATACTTCCAAGGAAACATGAAGAGGACAATATTAAGGCCGATGTTATTGTAGTGGATCCGCCAAGAAAGGGCTGCGACCAGAGCTTACTGGATACAATCCTAACCATAGCACCAGAGAAAATTGTCTATGTCTCCTGTGACCCTGCTACATTAGCCAGGGATTTGAAGTATCTATGTGAAAGTATGTATGAGATAAAGAAGGTTAGACCTGTGGATCAGTTTGGACATAGTGTACATGTCGAATCAGTTTGTCTGCTTCGCAGGACAAACTAATACGACACTTGAGACTGTGGTGTTGCTTTCGAGGAAAGACCTGAAATTAGGCACATGCAGTCATATATAGTAAAGAGCAATAGTGTATTTTATAGTGCTTAGATATAGAAAGCCGAATTAGAATTAAAAGGGGGTAAGCCTTTTCGCCAATTAGTTTAACTATTTGGCTAAAGGCTTATTTTTTGGCAAAACACAGCATAACACCTTTCAATCCAATACGAAGTTAGTCATTCAGAATAAAGCTTGCAAAATGTAAAAATATGCTATAAACTTATGTAAGGAAATGGTAATGAATAGTATAGTTTACAAACACTAATAGAGTTAAGACAGACAAAAGAGATGCTGGTAACATTGCGAGATGTCTAGCCTTCCGTACTTACAGCGAGGTTATGGTATCACTAAGGCAGGAAACAGCCATCTTAGGCGATTGCTTGTTGAAGCCGCACAAGGTTATACCAGAGGGGCCAAGGCCGGGAACTGTTAAGTCTAAGGCTCTATCCATATGCCCCAGGCATTGGAACAATGAAAAATAAAAATGAGTGATTTCTAAAATTAACACTTGACAAGAGGTCACTTCATAACAGGAGGTATAAACTTGAAGAAAATAAAGGGAGCTAAGAAAATGTTGTTATATATTTTGTTATTTTTAATATCGCTTATTGTGATTTATCTGATCATAAAAACAGTCCCATACACACCAGCAATTAAAGGTGTTAATACAATTGCTTCTATTGAAAAAGTTTCAATTGGTGGAATGAAGCAAAGCATTCTTATCAGAAGTACTGATACTAATAATCCAATTCTTCTATATCTACATAGTGGTCCAGGATCCTCTGAAATGGCTTCTTTTCGGACCTTTCACCCAGAACTCGAGAAACATTTTACAGTAATTCTATGGGATCAAAGGGGTACGGGGAAATCCTTTAATAAAGAAGTAGAAAAGAATGGATTGACAATAGATATGCTCCTAGATGATACTGGTGAATTAATTCAATATCTGCTTAAGAGATTTCATCAAGATAAACTTTTTCTCGTTGGACATTCCTGGGGAACTGCATTGGGCATATTAGCGACCTCCAAATATTCGCAACACTTGTATGCATATGTTGGAAGTGGTCAAGAAGTAGAGCCTGCATATTCAGAGAAATTATCTAGAGAATATGCTTTGGCTGAAGCAACTAAAAAAAATAATGTAAAAGCAATCCAGGAATTGAGTGCAATTAACATAAGTTATCCCTACCTTGATACGAAAAATAATCCCAATTGGTATAACGATTTGATGATAGAACGTAAATGGCTTGTAAAATTCGGTGGTGAAGTATATGGAAAAGATAACTATAACAAATTTTTTATAACTCCATTACTTGGGTTATCAGAATATACATTGATGGATACTATTAAATTCGGTCAAGGAAGCGGTTTCTCGCTTAGGTCATTATGGCCTCAAATCATGGAACTCAACTTTAATGAAACAAATATTGATTTCAAAGTACCGATTTTCTTTTTACAAGGACGTAATGACTTTAATACAATTTCCAAATTGGTTGAAAACTATTACCAGAAAATCAAAGCCCCAAGTAAAAAGCTTATCTGGTTTGAAAAAAGCGGACACCATCCAATGTACGAAGAGAAGGATTTGTATGATAGCATTTTGATAAAGGAAGTACTACCAATAGCTTATCAATAATGATACGTAAAATGTTAGTTGTACTAAGTGAAATTAATTTTTAGAAAGGGATGTTAGATAAGCTTTTGAAAGAGCAAGAAAATTAGAAAATCTAAGATAATTTGATATGTATCTGAGGCATAGTTGGAAAAACTAACAAAATAAGTGTAAATAGAATAATAAGGATGTCCCTTTATACAAATTAGTATTGACATTTACAACAGTATAAGAGAGGTATACTATAAATCATATTGAGTTCAGTTCAGCCGTATATGATAATTATTCTAAATAAGAGTATAGTATTATTTACAAAAAGAGCATGGTTTACCTATGTATGATGCACCTAACGCAGTCGATGAATTGAAATATCCTTATAAACCAGCGCCAGCTCATAAGGTGGAAGCGATAAAGGAAGCACTTAAACACTTTGGGGTTATATGATATTATACTGATATAAATGGACTTTGTGGGATTGCAACGATATTCATAAAAATAATGACACCATAAGCGGTGATTTATACCTTAAGCGGTTGTGTACTCACCGCTTATTTTTATGTACCGACAGCAATACATAGCCTTTGTACACAGTATTTCATAAACAAAGGGGTGAGAAACTATTAGCATACAGAGGCTTTATCGGCTGGTCTTTGAGTTCCGTGTATTCAGCTAAGTATACAGTGACAGCTGGTATAATTGTC
The DNA here is from genome assembly GCA_028701595.1 of Herbinix sp. Classification (GTDB taxonomy): domain Bacteria; phylum Bacillota; class Clostridia; order Lachnospirales; family Lachnospiraceae; genus Mobilitalea. Next base: position 745 of record JAQVQL010000297.1, on the reverse strand, counting down.
CGTGGTTTTATATTTAGTTTGGATTAGTTAAAGAATAGTGTTGAAAATATGATACACTTTAATTGTTAATGTCATCCATATAATATATAATTAAGTAAGTGTATAATAGTAAAATATTACAAATTAGAAGCCATTTAATTTTAGGAGGTTAAAATGCGTACAGAACAGGAAATGTTTGATTTAATAATAGATGTCGCTAAAAAGGATGAAAGAATTCGTGCAGCTTTTATGTCTGGTTCAAGAACAAATCCCAATGCTAAAAAAGATATTTTTCAGGATTATGATATTGAATATGTTGTTAAAGAGACAAAGTCTTTTCGTGAAGATAAAAGTTGGATTGACCAGTTTGGGGAGCGATTATATATGCAATATCCTGAAGGTAACTCGTTTTTCACAGGTGATGTTGAGAATTGCTACGCATGGCTTATCCAGTTTACTGACGGAAATCGTCTTGATTTAACTGTATGCACATTAGCACAAGCACATAAAGATATTAAGGACAAACTCTGTAAGATACTAATTGATAAAGATAAGTGTTTATCAAATGTGCCAGATGCGACAGATAAAGAATATTGGGTAAAGAAACCAACAGAGTGCCAATTCATTGATGCGTGTAATCAATTTTGGTGGTGTCTTAATAATGTTGCGAAGGGTTTATGGAGAGAAGAAGTACCATATGTAATGGACATGCTAAATCATGCTGTTCGTCCATGGTTAATACTATTACTAGGATGGAAAATTGGAT
>JAQVQL010000296.1 GCA_028701595.1 Herbinix sp. | reverse complement strand
TCTAATGGCTTAAATGCACTATTAACGGCATACAGCAGGGGCAAGATAAAAAACCATCCAAAAATCAACAGAACTAAGTAGACGAAGAGGTCTCCCCATCTTGATCTATTCGGTTTTCTCTTTTTTAATATACTCATAATAAATCTTATCTCCCTTTTTTGTAGTTAAACTATATGGACATATCGTTTTAAGTTCCAACCTTATTAAGCATAGCACCGACTGCCTTCTTAGATAATATCATTACTAAGAAAAGAATCGTAGCTATGGCCGAAGCATAGCCCATGTCAAAACGAAGCGAACCATAATCCATCAAGTGAGTTACTACTGTACTGGCAGCATAGTCTGTGCTAGGGAAGCCACAAAGTGCATTGGCCACCTCACCAACCGAGAAGGACTGTGTAATAGCCATAACAGCACCAAATAGAAGCATTGGCTTCATATTGGGTAGTGTAATGTACCACAGCTCCTGCCAACGATTTTTTATTCCGTCCACATATCCGGCTTCATATTGATCCTTGCCTACAGTCTGAAGACCTGCTATAAATGACAAGAAGCCATTACCTAAGCTCATCCATAATACTACTATGATAACAACACCCATCATATATGCTGGGTCAGTTAACCAATAAGTAACCTGATTTTTGATACCCCAATCCATAAGGTAAGCATTTGCCCATCCATAAGAATCACTACTGAATAATGTTCCAAACAACATAAACATGTTAACACCGATGGAGGGTGCAAAGAATACTAGTACAAATACTGACCTTAGAACTCTTGGCAACTCATGAATTAACCATGCGAACAAGAAGGACATCATATATCCGACAGGTCCTGTTATAACCGCCAGAAGGAATGTGTTCTGCACCGATACCAAGAATACATCATCTGCCAAAATCAGATTGATATAATTCTGAAGACCGATAAACTCCGGTGGATTTAATACATTATAATATGTAAAGCTGTAAAATATAGATATAACTACTGGTGTAACAAAGAATATAGTAAACAATAACGCATAGGGAAATAAGAAAGCATATTGAACCCTACTTTTCCAAATGGTTTTCAAGGTATATGAAGCATGTGCTTTTTTCCTTTCCTTCCATTGTTCTACCTTTGCACTCATCTTGTCTCTCTCCTCCCATACGTTACTCCGCATCAAGACCAAGCTCTATACGCTTGTATTTAATCTCATCATTGATTGTTCTCGTGTAGTCAAGTAAGGTTTCTCTCGGATCCTCATCCTTATAAGTAACCTTACGATAGGCATTAATCATATGACGAACCGTAGAATATCCACCTGCAGCAGTCGGTGTACCTACTGTCCATTTCCATTGCTCTCTAATAACCGCTGCGTCATCATTACTCCATGCCAGCTCTTCAAATGCCACCTGATTAGCTGTTGCATATCTGGCTGCAGAGCCCATAATACTTTCAAGCTCTCTACCGAATCTAGTATTGGTTTCAGAACTTACCCACCACTTTAAGAAAGTCCATGCTGCATCATAATCCTCAGCATTCTTAAGGAGCATACTGCAAGTTCCTCCAAATGGAACAGAATGATTAACTGTTCCATCAGCCTGAACTGTTCCGGGTACTAAGGCGAACTCCCAAAGTCCTCTTATCTCAGGGGCAAATACACTTAATGAATTAAAAATACTAAAATCCTGTATTCCAATAGGCATTTCACCGGTACGGAACCGATTTATAAAATCATATTGCTTGGGCAGGCTATAGTGAGTATAAAGCCTTGTAAAGAATTCAAACGATGCAACTGATTTTTCTGTATCCAGAAGGGTTTTTGTTTTGTGTTCATTATAAAGCTGCCCACCATTTTGATACAGCAGAGCCATCATGCCTGTAGTATCAGGGTTCTGGATTCCATTAGTAACTCTCTCTGGTGAAGGCATTGCAAACTGCATATTATTTTTCTGAAGAAGAGGAAGTAGCTCTATGACATCATCCCAAGTAACGGGTACCTCTGCTCCTATTTCCTCCATAATATCAGTTCTATAGAACATTACCGAAAAGTTCTGTGTCTCAGGAAGTGCATAGATCCCTTGGTCAAATTCATATGGTACAAATACACTTTTTCCAAATTCTGATGCCACTTCATCAAAATCCTCAAACTGTGTAAGATCTACCGCCGCGTCACGTAGAGCATAATCTACTGGAATATGATTAAAAACAGAAAGCGCTATATCAGGTCCGGTTCCCGCAACCACTGCAGGAAGAAGGGTATTCGCATCTATGAGTTTAACATTAACTCCAATTCCGGTGGACGGTGTAAATATTTCATCAATCATGTTCTTTAATATGGTTGATTGGTCACGGCCCGAAAGAAGCCATACATCTATAACCTTACCGCTATCATATACACTACCAAGCGTTGAGTAATCCTCAAAAAAAGATGCGGTAAAGGATCTTAACTCATGAGCTAACTTTCCTGCAAAGGACTCCTCTACCTTAGGAAGCTTAGCACCATCAGCATTAATATATACAAAGTCAATATCCAACTGAGAATTGCTTAAGTTAAGCATCGCTGTACCTAATGAGCTTATATCCATCTTAAAGCCTTCCATTCCCCTGGGAATAGCGTCGGGATTCTTTATATATCTTTCTAGTCTCTTGGCCATATTAACAGCAACTGCTGTGTCAGCACCTCTTTGACCAGTGAATTCCTCCAAATCATTTACAATCCCATCAAGAACTTTTATTTCCTCTTCGATTGCTACCATAACCTCAGGATATCTTACGTCAATTCTATAATCTCTGTATTGATCGGGTTTTGCACCTGTAAGTACAAGAACCTTACGGTATACTGAGTTAAGGCGATATATACTTTCATCAAAACGAGTTAGGATATCTCCTAAATTACCCATGGAAACCTCTAAACGTATACTATGCTTTCCTTTTGTTAATGGTAGCTTAAAGGGAACACCATCTTCATCTGAAAGTGTTGTCAATTGCCAGCCGGTATCATATCTAAACTCAAGATTTGCGGCTTCCATAAATGGTGTCACTCCGTCTATCATAACCGTTCTGACAGATACCAGACCGCGGTTATAATTCTGTTTAGATTTAAAGGATATGTTATATAAACCATCCTCAGGAACCTCGAATTCCCATTCAATCCATTGACCGGCTACCCTCCATTGTTCTCCACCAATACTATTTAGCTTAATCTTTGCTGCACTATATGGCTCGGTATTAGAGGATGCCCTATCAAAAACGGCATACAAAGTCGGAGAAGAACGGTATTCCGCATCCTCCCCCTGCTTTTTATAAGAAAAATCAGGATCAGTATTCTGATATTTACTTGCATCAAATGTTGATATATAGTCATTATATGAAAGGAGCTCTTCCTTTTGTCCTATCACAAGGTTGCTAATTGCCATTGATTCACTGACTGCTTCAAGCTTAATGGTATTCTTACCTTCATT
>JAQVQL010000295.1 GCA_028701595.1 Herbinix sp. | reverse complement strand
TTTTATTCCCTTAAAATGCGTAGTAGATAGATCAGGGCGACTTTTTGTTCAGGCTGGGAACGTAAACCAAGGCTTTATGGAATTCGATAAAGAAGGGAAGTTTACTAATTTTACTGGAGCAAACCCTGTTAAAGCGACTTTCTGGCAATCGGTTCAAAAGAGGCTAATGACTAAGGAACAAAGAGAAAGAATGATTTTATTTGTTCCTACAGAGTATAGTAATCTAGCCATAGACAAGGATGACTTCCTATATGCTCCGACCACTACCTTTACAACCGATCAGCTTGCAACCATGGAAACTGTTAATCCGGTTCGTAAGCTGAACTCTATAGGTAAGGATATACTGGTCAGAAATGGCTATGAACCTCCCATAGGTGATTTGCAGTGGGGAACAGGTGGAGATGTAAGTGGACCTTCCAGATTTGAAGATGTTACTCCTTTGGATAACGACACGTATTTTTGCTTAGATCGTAACAGAGGTAGAATATTCGGGTATGACTTCCAAGGTAATATGTTATATGCATTTGGAGGACTTGGTAATAAGCTAGGATATTTTCAATATCCAGTTTCTATCGAGCATATGGGTACAGATATATTGGTATTAGATAATAGAGCTTCATCGGTTACCAGATTTACATTAACAGAATTTGGCTCTTACATAAATGAAGGATTAGCCTCATATAAAGAAGGAAATTATGAGGAGTCCGCGAATTATTGGAGAAAAGCACTGTATTTGAATGGAAATTATGATCTGGCTTATATAGGTATCGGACGCGCGCTCCTCCGCGCGGGCGAATATCAGGAAGCCATGAAGTACTTTGAAAGCAAGCGAGATTACAATAACTATTCTAAAGCCTTTACTGAATACAGAAAGGAATGGGTAGAGGAGCATATATCATATCTACTCTTGGGTGCGGTTGCACTGGTTATAGTTCCATTGACTATAAGTAAAATTCGAAAACGTCTTAAAGGGGGTGCGGCTAAGAATGAACACAAAAACAGAGATTTATAAGAGTAAATTAAGACACCTCGGTAAGACCTTGAGATATAGCTTATATGTGATACTTCATCCATTTGATGGATTTTGGGACCTGACACATGAAAAACGTGGATCCTTAGGTGCCGCCACTGTTATTTTCTTAATGTTTATTTTAACACAGATATGGACATGGACATACTCGGCATTTCCGTTTTATTTCCCTCAATGGGAATACTTCAATCTGTTTATGGAAATCCTACCATCGGCAGTTTTGTTCTTAGTATGGTGTATTGCAAACTGGAGCCTAACCACTTTAATGGATGGAAAGGGTAAACTTAGCCATATTTACATGGCTACCGCATATGCCTTAACCCCCTATGTGCTGATTAGAATTCCCTTGATATTTCTGACCTATATCTTTTCTTATGATGAGTATACTTATTATAGTGTGTTCGCAAATCTTTCTACCTTATGGTGTGTGATCTTACTTCTTGCGGCTATGATGATGATACACGATTACACTGCTGGAAAAGCAATATTCTCAAGCTTACTTACTATAGTGGCTATGATGATCATTATTTTCATAATAGTCATGTTCTTTAGCTTAATAACACAAAGCATAGGCTATTTTGTGGCGTTATATAAAGAAGCTACATTCAGATTGTTTTAGCATAAAGAGGGAGGAGAAAACACATGAAAAATAGAAAAAAACTTCTGTTACTACTTGTAATTGCCCTCTTACTAGGTGTGACATCTGCATGTAGTAAGAAAGTAGAAGAAGATAACATCGAAGTTTATTCATACGATGAAATTACAGAAAAAGAAGTTGTAATAGAAAACGATAACCTAGAACTGCACTTTTTTCCTGAAACAACGCAATTCTATGTTTTAAAGAAGAGTACAGGTCATATATGGCGTTCCAATCCTGAAAACACTTCAGACCAGGGTGGCTTCAAGAAGGAGTTGGAATCGACATTTACACTACGCTATAATACTGAATCCGGCAGCAAGACTTTACTGAACAATTACGGTCTTAGTATAGAAAAGGGAAACTATTCTTATGAAATTAAGGATAATAGCATTAAGGTAGATTATACGGTAGGTAATGTTAATAAGATTTACTATATACCTAAGGCTGTACCGCAATCCAGGTTCCTAGAATTCTATGATAAGATGAGTAAGTCAGCCCAAAGCCAGATTAGTATGAGCTACAGAACTTATGATCTTAATAAATTAAGGAAAGCAGATGATAGAGATGCCTTGATAGCTGCATATCCTGACCTTGAAGTAGAGCCGGTATATGTTTTGATGGACGGAACACCGGACTACTTGATTGAAATGGCTGAAGAGAAGTTCGCAGAGGTAGGCTATACTGTACAGGATTATGAAATTGACGCAGCAAGGTATGCATCTTCATCTAGCAAAGAAATCCCGGTGTTTAATATATCAATAGTATATGAACTAACTGATGATGGATTTGAGGTTAAGATACCACTTCAGGAAATTGAATTTAAAGATAAATATCCTATTGTTGAAATCAAACCACTACCATACTTTGGTGCAGCTGGTAAAACTGATGAGGGTTTCATATTTGTGCCTGACGGTTCAGGTGCGATTATTAATTTTAATAATCAGAAGCAATCTCAGAATAACTATAAGAGTGATTTGTATGGTTGGGACTATGCTCTTAGCCGTGATGCGGTAATTGATGAAAACAGAGCTAATATGCCGATATTCGGTCTTAGTAATAATGGTTCTTCTTTCTTATGCATTCTGGAAGAAGGCAACTCCTATTCATATGTTGAAGCTGGTGTTAGTGGTAGCTCTCATGATTATAACTATGTGGCAGCAAACTATAACCTTATCCATGATGAGATAATGGATATAACTGCTAAATCAGATAGAACAGTGCGGATGTTTGAAGAAAAACTTCCTGATGAGGAACTGAAGCAAAGGTACATTTTATTAGATGATGATGATTATGTGTCTATGGCAACTGCTTATCGTGAGTATCTTATGGATAGATTTCCTATGATGTCAAAGAACACCGAGTCGGACTTCCCAGTAGCAGTGGAGATTATAGGAGCTATTGATAGAACAAAGCATTATATGGGGGTTCCTGTAAGAAGGCCTTATGAGCTTACCTCATATGAGGAAGCCCTCGGAATAATTAAAGATCTTAAGGAAGCCGGCTTTACGGACTTAAGTATCAATTATAACGGATGGTTTAACGGAGGTATTCTTCATAAAGCTCCTAATAAAGTAAAATTAGTATCAGAGCTAGGCAGTAAGAAAGATTTTAGGAAGCTTGTAAACTATACAAACGAAAATAAGGTGAATTTATTCTTAGCCACATCCATACAATTTGTTTACAATAATTCATCAACAGATAATTTTATTGGAGTTAGGGATTCTGCCAAGTATGTGAATCGAAAAATCGTAGAGCTGGCTCCGTATAATCCAGTAT
>JAQVQL010000294.1 GCA_028701595.1 Herbinix sp. | reverse complement strand
CTGATACAACTGGAAGGATAATTTATCAGGTAGCGCTAGCATATTATCATATAGCTCCTGCTGGCTTTTAAATGAATTAACTAGTACATTATAAATTGGGAAAAGATATCCCAGACAGAATATAACAATAAATATTTCCCGTAATAATTTACTTGCCTTCTTCATCACATCTCCACCTCTCTTCTCTTGGTGATAGTAACTTGAATTAATGTGATTATTGCAACTGCAATAAAGAAGATAATTGCTTTCGCCTGCCCATAACCGAAATGACTTAAGGAGAATATCTCGTTATATATATTCATAGCCATCATCTCGGTCGCATTATTGGGACCTCCACCAGTCAAGGAATAATTCACGTCAAATATCTTGAAGCAGTTGGATAAGGTCAGAAACAGGCAAATAGTAAAGGATGGCATAATGAGTGGAAATTTAACATGAAATAGTGTCTGCCAGAAGCCAGCCCCATCTACCTTGGCAGCCTCGACAACAGCCTCCGGCATTGCCTGTATGCCATTTATATATATAATCATGATGTATCCTGCCATCTGCCAGGTCGTTACAATTACCATTGCAATTAGAGAATACTTTGGATCCAAAAGCCAGCTAAAGAATACACCTGTCCAACCAGTTGCTTCCCCGATCGCCTTAAATACATCCGTAAAAATAAACTTCCATATGTATCCTAGAATTAAGCCACCAATTAAATATGGCATAAAAAGCATGGTTCTAGCTATATTTCGTACCTTTAGCTTGCTTGTAACAATAAGAGCAAAGGTAAGACCCAGTATATTAATAATCGATACGGCCAATAGGGTAAATATTACGGTATGGCCTGCCGATGACATGAATCTTGTATCAGAAAACAATTTAATGTAATTATCAATACCAACGAAAGTCTTCTCGTTTAGTTGCATACCATCCCAGGATAGAAATGAATATCCTATTCCAATGATAAAAGGTATAATAACAACGGTAGTAAATACGATAACAAGCGGTAGTACAAATAATGCATACCATGCTCTATCTCTTCTTTTCCTCATTTTATCCCCCTTATCTCCATTCTTTTAGAGGTAAAACCTCCATGCAAAATATTCTTTATAGAAAATCTAACACCATCTTAAATAGATTTAAGAAGATGTTAGATTTGTCTATCTATTACATAAAATTTCCCTTTCTATTACTTCCCTGCCTCTACAAAAGCATCTGTTAAAGCAGTAAGGAAATCTGTTCCGGACATATCTGTTGTGAAAAACTCCTGTGCTACCGGTACCAGATATACATCTACAATACCTGCAGGCCATTCTGAATTCATAGGCCAGCCAATTGTCTTACCTGCTGCTGCATATTCTGCTACTGATTTAGAAAGTGGATCCATATTGGCATTATCCATTGTAGAAACCACAGGCATAAATCCAAACTCATCCATAAGATATTTCTCACCTGTTTCGCTGGTATAAAGCCATTCAATAAATTTCTTACCTGCTAAAATCTCTGCTTCCTTTGCCTGTGAATTAACATACCAGCATGATGGTACACTAACAGCCAGACTATCATTTCCACTGACTGGAAGTGGCATCATTCCCATATCAAATGTAATGTCGAAATCTTTAAACATTCCATAAGCCCAATTCCCCTGATGAATAGAAGCTGATAAACCGGTTGCAAAATCTCCTGTCTCTTTATCATAGTTAACTTCTAAAGGATTATTAGTATACTCTCTAATTGCTTCCATAAATTTAGCAAAATCTATAAACTCCGGAGTATCCTGTAAGGTAACCTCACCAGCAATCAATTGATCTACAAATGCTGCTGGATCCTTTTGTAATGCAAAAGGTGTATTTAGGATATGACCGATTAAGAAATAGCTCTCCTGAGACAGGCTAAAACCATTAATGCCGGCTGTCTTCTGATCCTGTAACATATTCGCAAAGGAATCATAGTCCGTTATTTTAGATGCATCGATAAGATCCTTATTATAGACCACACCAAAGCCTTCCATTGTATAAGGAATACCCACTACCTTACCATCTATAGTGTCTGCCATGCCTGCTGCAATATCATTAATAAAGGATAAATCATTTACGTCTGCTAAATAAGCCTTCAACTCTGTCGACTCAGAACCCGGAGCAAGCGAGAATACGGTAGGTCCCTGATTATTTCCTAATTTTATTTTCAATTGTTGTAAATAATCATCGCCTGTTGTCCCCCAAACTTCAACCTCAACTCCTGTCTCTTCCTTATAAGCTTTAGCACATTCCTCCAGCTGATCCGTAATCTCCACTTTTGATTGGAAAACTATTATTTTCTTAGCTGCCTCTGCATCCTTTGTAGAAGATTCTTTGTCGTCTCCCTTACATCCGGTAAACATAATACCAAATAACATTACAATTACCAGAAAAGAGTAAAGCGTTTTTCTACTTTTCATAATTTCCTCTCCTTTTAGGTTTTTTAATAAAACGTTCTACTAAAATCATAGAACTAATACCAGCTTTTGTCAATATCTTTTAGTTATATCCTATTTTATTAAATATTTTTGTATATTATGCACAATTATTAAAATAAAAAAGCCATATGCAAACGACTAATTTTGTTCGTTTTCACGTGGCTTTACTAAATTCTAAGAAAATTTTATTGCCATTTTACTAAATATGCTCCACTTTCTCTCCCACACTGCTTCTCCAAATGATTTTTGCTGAGATTTTAAAGGTGTTGGTATCTCTTTGTCCTCGTATATTCTCAATAAGATATCTGGCGGCTATATAACCTCGCTCATAATTAGGTATTGATACCGTAGTAAGTCCCATGGGCTCAGCCAGATCACAATTATCAAATCCTGTCACTGCTATATCTTCAGGTACCCGTAGGCCGTTTTTCCGAAAGGCTTTCATTGCGCCAATCGCCATATTATCATTTGCACAGACTAGGCAGTCTGGCAAATCCCTGCTTAACATCAGAATTTTAGCTGCTGAATAGCCGCTTTTTTCACGATAATTACCTGCAAAATAACTTTTTTGCTGAAATGCAATATGCTTTGCCTCAAGCGCGTCTCTAAACCCCTTATATCTCTCCTTATTATCAGCGGTTTCCTCAGGTCCTCCAATAAACCCAAAGTGGCGATATCCTCTTTCAATTAATCCATTTGTCAACTCGTACATAGGATCATAATTATTGACGACTACACTTTTTATATATGAATTGTTGATAATCCTGTCCAATACTACAATCGGGTAATTCTCATCTGCTATACGAATTAGAACATCATCCATCATCTTCTTATCAAGTATAATACTTCCAGCAGTCAAATTACTATTCATGTACTTCTCGCAGGATTTATCTGTACATATAATCAAGTCGTAATCATTATCATTCACATAATCACTGATTCCATTTATGATTCTTAAGTAAAAGCTCCTATCAAAATCGCTGAAGTTAAAGAGGATGGTACTGCTTTTACGCGAC
>JAQVQL010000293.1 GCA_028701595.1 Herbinix sp. | reverse complement strand
GGAGAGTTTTTTGCTGGAATGACGATTCCCATACCCTTAATGCCCCCGGGGTTACAAAGGATATGTATGATGCTACCATTCCGATATACCTCAGATTTACCATTTCGAGTGTATTCCGGGAATATTGCTACTAATGAGGCACTAATGGGGATTGCTCTTCAGATGGTATGGATTATTGTACTAATACCTGCAGGAGCGTTTTTAATGAGAAAAGTCATCCGTCTGTCAGTGGTTCAAGGAGGATGAGAAGAGAAGAATAAAAAACTTCACTTACAGGGTTTGTACCTACGAAATCCTCTGTACAAACTTCACATATCGAAAACCATGTACACGAATGGGGGAAAATATGAAATTATATTTTAGATATATCTCATATCTTTTGAAATCACAGCTCCAATATAAGGCTTCATTTATTATGACAGTTATAGCTCAATTTATGACACCTTTCGGACTATTTGCAGGCATATATTTTTTGTTTGAGCGATTCGGCAGTATAAAAGGATGGACAAGATATGAAGTATTTATATGCTACGCTGTGGTGGGAGCTTGTTTTTCTATTGCCACATGCTTTGCCCGTGGATTCGATAAGTTTGCCAATATGATAAGAACAGCTTCATTTGACAGGATATTGGTTCGTCCAAGAGGCACAGTGCTTCAGGTTCTGGGATCGGGCTTTGATATAAAAAGAATTGGCTCCTTATTGCAAACAGCCATTGTCCTTATAGTTGCGCTGGCTGGTGCCGATATATCCTGGAGCCTTGCAAAGATGGTTGTGTTAATTAATATGCTTGTGGGCGGAAGCATTATCTTTTCAGGCGTGTATATGCTTCAGGCTGCAGCAGCATTTTGGACAATTGAGGCCCTCGAGGTTGCTAATATATTCACACACGGAATGAAGGAGCACGCAAGCTACCCGCTAAATATCTTCCCAAAATGGATTACAATCTTCTTTACCTATGTAATACCCTTCGGAACAGTAAATTATTTACCAATGCAATATTTGCTTGATAGAATAGATGGAATGGGTTGGGTTTATGCATTTATTCCAATAATGGGATCCTTGTTTATCCTGCCATGCATATGGGCGTGGAGGATGGGGGTCAGAAAATATTCTTCTGCAGGATCATAAGTGATTTCTATAAATAGCAAATCCCAGAAGCTTTCAATATCTTTTGGGATTTTATACAATAATTTATTATAGATGGATTATGTTATTTAATCACATGTGCATATGTGCTGCCAAGATGGGTATTAAAGCCAAGTGATTGATACATCGTCTCATCGCAGGGAGCGCAGGTAACGGTAAGACTAGAGATATTTTTCTCCTTACACCATTGCTGTGCCCTTGCAACCAGCATCCTTGCAATACCCTGTCCTCTGAAAACAGGTTCAACATAGAAATCTTCTAAAATTCCCACATCAGAATATGCAAAAGTAGAAAAGGCTGTCACTAGGCTACACATTCCAACAGCGCGGTAGCCACGCTTTGCAAGAAAGAATGTAATTCTTCCATCGCTAACAGCACAAGAAAGAAGCTCTTGTTTTTCCTCAGTGAGCTTCTCCTCACCGATTTCACCTAGATATCCGTTCTCGAGCTTTTTCAGTTGCCAATCATCGCCATCGATTAAAATCTCAATGGTGATAGGTTGTTTTTCCACGGGTGGCAGTATCATCAAAGGCATACCCCATTCGTCTGAACCATTCATTTGAAAGCCTAGTCGCTTCCAAAAACGCTGCCTCCTGGTACTATCACAGTTGATTTCTGTGTAGGCAGCTCCCATTGATTTTGACCAATCAAGAAATATCTCCGCACACTTGGTTCCTGTGCCATTACCCCGGAATTCTGGGAATATGCAGAACTCAGCCAAAAAACACTTCCCGTCCTCTGTGTGATAGATTATTGGAAGAGCTAATCCGATGTCTATACCATCCCGACATAGGAGTAGGTAATAACAACAATTCTGCTTCTGTTCTTGAATTTTGTCCATTTGTGCCCTATATTGACTGTCATCTAAAAAATATGCTAGGTCTTCGCTGTCAGGGTCAGGATACATGTCTCTCCTGAAATAGGTGTGAAGCTGCTCCCAAAAGAAAGCAACCTCCCGTTCCGAAATTGCTTCACGGATGATAATTTCGTTTGCCATTTTAAACCTCCAGAATATACATAACTAAATATACTATGACACTACCATATTATTACTAGCCTGTGCATATTAATTATGTTATAGCATCTATATGAGAATAAATCAAGCAGTCAATCTTTTACTATCTCTATTTACTAAAATCACGAGCACGTAGGGTTGATGATACAGCCCCGGGTCTATATGATTGCATTTTACTTATGGGACCATTATATCATTTACTAGAGGAAAGTGACCGCATCAAGGCAATTAATGCAAGCCTTCGTTTACTTAAACCTAATGGAATTATATTTGTGTCCTTTATCAATATGTTTGCAGGAATGATATATGCGATGAAAATTGATCCACCTGTGATTATAGATGGAAATGAGAGTGAATTTTATAAGGCGGTATTGGAGGAACGAAGCTTTACAGGGGAAGCATTTACCCAAGCGTTTTTTATACATCAACGGGAGGTGCTACCATTTATGTCACAGTTTCCACTTGAGAAATTACATTATTTCGGCCAGGAGAGTATTACATCGCCTTGTGAGAGTAATATCATGTCCCAGCCGAAGGAGATTGTAGATGCCTGGCTAGATATGTCTGAAAAGCTTGCAGAACGTGAGGACTTACTCAGCTGGTCAGAGCATCTGATGTATGTAGGAAGGAAGCTGTAATACATAAGAACGACTATAGTGATGCTTAATGGCGTTTTAATGGTTTACTGATGGCATGGCAGATGGCAGCATTTATAGATCCAGACGCTATAATAACCAGTATATCTATAGGAGCAAGTACAATACCTACAAGACCGTTAAATATAAACCCTGAGCCAAAGCGATACAAATTACCGCTCAGAAGAATCATCTCACCCATATACATAATAAGTGTTACGACTGATGCCACAATTGATGGAAGTAACACTGATAGCGTTTTCTTCTTTTCAAGTAGAAATGAACCAACATATATGCCTGCGGTTATGCCAAATATGATGAAGAATAAACTCATAAGCAGCGCTGAAAGAGGCGATACAGTAATCTCTCCATCCCTAAAAAATGCGGTAAAACAAGCTATTATGCAAAGCCCAAGAAATAAAGAGGGGGATATTGATTGAATTACAAGCACTTTTAGCCTGCTTTTGTTTTTGGTAATTATCATTCTAGCAAAGCCGTAAAAGCAGTTTAGGATAGCAAATATCAAAACCACAGATATAATATAGAAGTGAATCTTGAATGCCGGACTGTAATCCCCGATAAGAACATCAACAGCTCGCCAGGTCCTTGTCTCAAGCTTTTCTGGAGGTACATAACACATAAACATTTGCCAATTCTCAAGAGATGTTG
>JAQVQL010000292.1 GCA_028701595.1 Herbinix sp. | reverse complement strand
TTCACATTTACATCAATGGTTTCCCATGTAAGTCCGGCCAGAGCGAAGCGTATACCAACTGGATAGACCTTATCAACAGTACCAATGGTACGGTTTTCATCCTTTACAAGTAAGTATTCGGAGGCAATAAAAACAGACAAGAATTTGTGACTGTTTATAATCTTCTCACCTTCCCTGCCAATGATGAGCCCACCATGCTCGGTCTTTTGAAGTTGTTCTATATGGATTAAATTTGATAACATTTGCTTATAGTCATCCTGAGGAATGTATTTAAAGCAACCTAAGGATAGCATATCCTGAGCCAGTGCTGCGGGAGACATTTCACCGTTACTTTTAATATAACTCATGGTCTGGTGATATAAAAGATTATATGCATGGTTTAGCGGTGGAATGGGCTCTATCCAGTGGTCTTTGATATACAACTGAATAATGGCGATAGTACGAATAAAATCCCAGTTGATTGGACCCAGCGTATCGGCTGAAGAAATCTTAATACTCTCTACAAATGTAAATAAAAGCTGAGGAATCTGTCCCCGTCTGCCGCAACGTCCCAACCTTTGAGCAAAGCTAGAAACATTATATGGAGTTCCAATCTGAACTGCCTGATCTAGCGAACCGATATCGATGCCAAGCTCCAATGTAACGGTGGCTCCGGTGACGATTTTTTCATCGGCTGATTTCATTTCATCCTCAGTATTTTCCCTGATTAATGCCGATACATTGCCATGATGGACCCTATAGACATCGGGTGCCTTATTCTTTAGTGCTATCTCTTTTAGATTTGCAATTACAAATTCGGTCTCTTCACGACTGTTGGTGAAGATTATTGTCTTCTTATCAAGAGTTCTATTAAAAAGATATTCATAATGCTCACGGTCACCTATATCTCCGCCCGTAGTAATTGTATTGTCTCCCGAGCCATTGTTCTCTGTGTCACGCTCTTCAGCATAATTTACGAATCGTTCTATATGAAGTCCTATTCGCTTTTTACCTTCATCAGTTATAGGAGCCGCACACTCTCGTCCGCTACCTGTGTTCAACCAATTCTGAGCAAGAGAAACATCGCCCAGAGTGGCTGAAAGACCTATTCGTCGAGCATTGACACCTGTTAACTTCTTCAAACGCTCAAGAACACACAAAAGCTGTATGCCCCGGACATCACGCATGAAATAATGAACCTCATCAATAATTACATACCGTAAATCTGAGAACATACTAAGACAGGCACCACGTTTATTAGTGATAAGGCTTTCCAGTGATTGCGGTGTGATTTGTATAATCCCGCTTGGGTCCTTTATTAATTTGTTCTTCTTAGTTACCGATGCGTCCCCATGCCATTTTGTTACTGGGATATGGGAATCTATAAGTAACTGCTCCAGCCGCTTAAATTGGTCATTAATCAGAGCCTTCAAGGGTGATATATACATAATACCAATCGATTGTGAAGGCTTGTAATATAATTCTGTCAGAACAGGCAAAAAAGCAGCCTCAGTCTTACCAGAAGCCGTGCCTGAGGATAAGAGGAGGTTATCATCGCTATCGAATATCACTTCACATGCGGCTACTTGATTAGCTCGTAGCTCCTCCCACTTACTTTGATAGATAAAATCCTGAATAAAGGGAGCCAATCTACTAAATACATCCATATCTTTATACCTCAAATTCTATAAAGTCACTGTGTATCTCTTCCTCAGAAAGTCCGCCCTTTGCCATCTCAAAGCTGTTGCTTCCCAATACCTCAGTCACGCCAAGCTGCGGATTCTGATATAAGATGTTAACTAGTTCAATAAAATCCCTTATAATCTCACGGGGTGTGATGTGCGTCTGAGCGCCCACCCTGTTATATTCAACTGTCAGAAAGTATATTAGGTCATCGTAGCCTAGCACGGGAGCATAGTTATATAGCTGAGCATGAATATCTCTCAGCTTCTCTACTAAGATATACATCTCCTCCTGCGAAAGCATCTGCAGCCGTATAATAGGAGCCGAAAGATCCTTGAACCTATCAGTAGCAAAATGTCCTTCTGCCAGACGGGAACGCAGAGCCTCGTAGCTGAACACACCCTTATATTTATCCTCTATGCACTGTGGTGTCCCGGCCATTAGAAATCCAATATGCTTGGCTTTACCTTGAAGAACATCATTGTACATTGTAAGAATTTTCTCGTAGTTATTAGCTCTGGTAATTGAATTAGGAATCTTAAAGATATTCACCAATTCATCAATAATTACCAGCAATCCTTTATATCCCGCTCCCACCATAAAGGCTGCAAGCACCTTGAGGAAGTCGTACCAGGTCTCATCGTTAACTATGAAATTGATATCAAGGTCAGACTTAGCCTCCCTCCTTGTGGGATATTCACCGCGAAACCAACGAAGTACATTTGATTTCATCTCCGAGTTGTCATCCCTGTATGCTCTCCAATAAGTTACAACAGCTTTAGCAAATTCAAAGCCATTGACCATACCCTCTAATGATCCTGCTACAGCATAAATCTGCATTTCCACTTGCTTGTCGAATTCCTCACCTGTGACATCAGAATTTAATTTGACCGATGCTTGGATACCGGATATCCATTTTTCAAGAATCAATGGCAAGGCACCGCCATCAGGCTTTGACTTGGTTGATAGATTCTGAATCAATTCCTTATATGTGCCCAGTCCCTGCCCCTTAGTCCCTGCAAACCTTCGTTCAGGAGATAAATCTGCATCCACCACGACGAAGCCCTTGGCGGTAGCGTAATTTCGTATAGTTTGAAGTAGGAAGCTCTTACCACTTCCGTATTTGCCCACTATAAACCTAAAGGATGCGCTGCCCTGCTCAATCATATCTATATCATGTAGGATTGTGGCAATCTCCTGGGCTCGGCCTACGGTTATATATTCGAGTCCCACACGGGGCACCACGCCACCTTTTAATGCATTAATTAAAATATTCGCTATTCTGGTAGGTACTTTATTAGTCATATTTGTTTTACCATTCCTTTTACTTGTTCTTCGTAGTCCTCATATATAATAAATTCATCGTCTAAGATATTGTCACCTATATAATCCATCGCTTTTTCATTAATCCCATCCGCAAGAACCTCAAGCATGATGTTGTTGTGGTCTGCGTATTCTTTTATATTTTCATATATGTTGTTATCGTTCTTCAAGATTATAGAAAGAGCCTGTAACTCTTTATCACTTAAGGCTTGTCCTAAGTTAACCCAAAGGTCAGTTTCTGATGTAGCCATTGTATCATATGCTACTACATCACTTTGACCCGTATCATATATTCCCATATTACTTGGATCTGTATCAGAGTGTTCTGGAATCTGAGATAGATAGGTAGCTTCCTTTTGTTCCTCAACAATCAAGGATTCCTGAGTGGAGTACGCTTCCTGCCTTATACGGGCTAGGGAGTCGTGATCCACTGTTACAACAGTCTTGGTTGTCTCTCTGTAGAACTCTATAGTCGCGTCCT
>JAQVQL010000291.1 GCA_028701595.1 Herbinix sp. | reverse complement strand
TAAAATATTAGATACCTATTAATGCTCGCCTAAAATCTTCCTGTTGCTATCTGAACACCTATGGACACAAAAACTACTAGGGTGTCTACAATAAATCCAAGAATCATTGGCTTAAACCCAATATTCGTGATATCTCTGAAGCTTGTTTTAAGACCAATAGCTGATAAAGCCATTACCATACAAAATTTTGAGGTCTTTGATAGAGTAGGTATTAATGTAGTAGGTATAACACCTGTACTACGAAGGGCTACAACAACAAGGAATAAGATAATAAAGTAAGGGAAAATTTTCTTTAAGTTAACAGATACACGTCCATTTTTTCCTTCTGATTTTGCTTCTAGCCTCTCTGTTATAACAGAGAATATTAACACATATGGAATTATGAATAATGTTCTAGTTAGCTTTACTATAACTGCTGTATTTCCAGCAAAATCGGAAAATGCATAACCTGCTGCTACAACAGATGAGGTATCATTAACAGCTGTACCTACCCATAGACCATAACCGGCATTTGACATACCAAGTGCTATTCCTATCCATGGAATTACGACAACTGTAAGAATATCAAATATAAATGTTGAGGAAATCGCGTATGCTATATCCTCATTTTTTGCCTTGATAACTGGTCCTACGGCAGCCACAGCAGATCCACCACATATTGCTGTACTAACTGATAATAGATTTGTAAGCTTCCAGTTCATCTTAAACAATTTACCTATTAGGTTTCCTGCACCAAATGCAGTTGCCATAGTAAAAATCATTACAAAAAGTGAGTATTTCCCAACACTTAAAACTTCAGAGAAATTCATATTAACACCCATAAGTACAATACCAATACGGAGTAGAGTCTTCGCCGAATAGCTTACTCCTGCATTAAATATTTTGTATCTGTTTAACATGAAATTCAATGACATACCAACCAGAAGAGCCATAACCGTTGCCCCTATAATATCACCTGGAATAAAGCTACTTATAAGCATGGCAGTAAATGCAACAAAAGCACTAAGCAACAGCCCAGGTGCTATATTTTGTACTTTTTTAATCATAATAAACCTCCCAAATTAAAATACTTCATTGAATATACCATCTATTTAGTATAAAATGAAATTATAATATCTTATATTTGTATAAGATGAATTTATAAGGAGGTATCAGATGCTTGATAATAGATTACAGACATTCCTTACCCTTTGTGAAACATGTAATTATACTAAGACTGCACAAATATTAAACATGACACAACCCGCCGTTTCACAGCATATACAATACTTAGAGAATTACTATCAGGTGGTATTAATTTCAGGGAAAGGAAAGAATTTTTCCCTTACTGCAGAAGGGAAAGCACTGCGGGAATACGTAAGAACACTTTTTGCTAATTCAGAGCGAATATTAACCCTAGTTCAGCGGATTAAAAATCAAGCTAAACCATTGAATTTTGGAGCGACATTGACAATTGGGGAATATACGGTGCCAGATATTTTATATCAAATATTTAAAGAGGACCCAGAAACTAATATTTCAATGTTTGTAGAAAACACTAATATTCTTCAGAAAATGCTATGGGAAGGGCGTATAGACTTTGCCTTGCTGGAAGGCCATTTCAACCAAAATCAATTTGATTATAAAGAAATATCCAATGAAATATTTGTTGGTGTCTGCTCCCCAGATAGCAGGTTAGCATCCAAAACTCTCAATCTAGAAGAATTACTTGATCAAAATCTTATATTGCGCGAACCAGGTAGTGGAACTCGCGATATACTAGAACAAGCTTTATATAATAAGAATCTTAGTATTAAAGATTTTAGAAGAATAGTTGAAATTGGAAATATGAACGTTATTAAAGAATTATGCCATAAAGATATTGGCATAACTTTTATGTATCGTGAAGCTATTAAAAGTGAGCTATCCCGAGGATATCTTAAAGAAATCTCTATAAAAGATTTCAATATTACTCATCCTTTTAATTTTGTTTATTTAAAGGATTGTCCTGATAAAGCCCAGATAGAATATTGGTTTGAAAGAATAGTCCACTTAAGGAGTAGCATTTCTTAATTCACTAAGGTATTGCCCAAAATACCGACTCAGATGTGGTATTTCTTTCACTGGTATCATCTATGTAATTTACAGGTACAAGCATATTCTCAATATTACTATTTCCACCATCAGCACCAAAGTATAAGTCTGTTAAACAGCTAAATCTAAACACATTTTTTGTCATATATTTCTGATACTCTTTTAAATCAAAAGTCCCGCCATTTCGACCTGCATTTTCATTCGCTTTTAGTCTTGTATCTTTTGCGAGACTAGAGCGTAGCATCGGAAGGCTGATATAGTTATCGTTCTTATCTTGTAATATGAGCTTGTAGGTAGGATCAAGCATAATCCATTGCTTTAATTCTTCTGAATATGCATGGACGACCACATGGCAGTCATTAAATACTGCCTCTTTTGGCATACATGTAATATGCTTTGCTGGAATTCCATATACCCTTAGGATTTCTGCAAGAATGATAGCCAGTCCTCTGCAGTTAACTCCATTATATTGTTTACAATAATCGATGAATGTAATTGCATCCCGATCTTCTGGCATTCCAGAACTTCCGTTATGTATAAAATTATCACTTACCCAACCAAGCAATACCTCCATTAGATCTACATCATCATATCCTTTAACTAATGAATCCAAGTTATATTCACGAATCAGATCTTCGTATTTTTCCCTTTGGTTTAATTCATAAGTAAATGGTATTTCAACACCATCTTCGGAATATTCAGAAAAATTTATCAACTGCTTCTTACGTTCCTTGTATGATAATAATGGATACTTCCTGAAATATTCTCCATTGACTGCTTTATCTGAAATCTTATGGAAAGTAACATCATATACGGACCCATATTGGGTAAGTGTACCTGACATCGTTCCATCGCCCTTTATACCAAGCAGGTAGGAGGCTTCATTTGCTTTGCCATTCATTGTAAATATTAATTTATCGTTCTTCCTGTTCCATTTTACCGACAAGTAATTAAATTTAAATGTATTTGATGAAACTTTTACAGCACTCGTTAAATCCTCTGCGTAAATATCGAGTTTTAAATCGTATGTTGAATTACTCACCGTAATTTCACTTTCCCATATTCCCTTAAACGTATCCAAATCTCTTACTCTTTTAAATGAAAATATAACTATTCCAATACAAGCGGTAACAGCAAGAATTAAGGCAGTCATAATAATCATTTTTAGTTTTCTTTTCATATCCATGCTCCTATTTCAATTTTTCTATATGAGTTTTGTATATCTAAATAATTTCTACCTTATTATTTTTTTGGCATTATCTCTATTTCACTCTCGTAAAATTGTTCTTGAAAATGTATGGCTTCTACTATTTCTATTTGTGTAAAGCTAATTCCTTCAGGTGCAGCTACTAGTTTATCTTCCACATCATTATGACGATGTACAATAGATCGGAAGA
>JAQVQL010000036.1:5713-14031 GCA_028701595.1 Herbinix sp. | reverse complement strand
ATAGCTCTACAGCCTCGGTTTCATCTCCGTCATATCTAAGACCTACGGCATTGTTAATTAAGCTACCATACTGCGTCTCTGTAAATGTTAATATTTCTGAACGATAAGCATCAAGTACTATAATTGTATCTCCAATATTCTCAATTGCCACGGGGGTGACAAATGTTCCTGCTTGAGTTCCTAGTCCCCCAAATATATACAAAAGATTTCCTTCATGATCATATGTAAATATTCTGCCTCTCCTTCTATCAAGAAGCGAGTACATTCCCTTTTGGCGATATACCACATCGGTAATCTGTGACGATCCAGCATATTTGCCAAATCCATCTGACCACAAATCTCCTCCTAGATTCTCATTCTCTCCCTTTTTAATTACATCCTGTCCTTTGGGATTTAGTCTTCTTATGGCCTGTTTGCCGGCTTCATCAATATTGGAGGCATATACAAAGCCGTCATCATCAATATCGATACCAGTAAATTCAGTGGGAATAAAAAGCCTCTGATTCGATCGTTCTTCCTTGGTGGCAATCCTCTTCCAGAATTTCTCCCAAAGAGATATTTCCACCTGAATGGTTCCGATAAATCCAATAAACTCTCCGCTACTTTCAAATACCATAATCCCTTCAAACATATTCTGAGCTATACAGTAAATCCTGTCTGCATAATCAACCGACACCTTTAACGGAGCAAATACATATCCATCCTCCAATATATCAGAGCTTGGATCCTTTATTATCTTTACAAGATTATAGTCCTGATTCAGAACAACAATCCTATTATTAAGGGTATCCGCTATATATAGCTCATTCTTTTTTGATACGCAGACACCGCTTGGTGACAAGAATGTATCAAGCTCATTATCATTATTAAATTCCTTTATTACCTTAATAACCTTTGTCATGTCCTTATTAAGGATAATAATTCTCTGATTTCCAGTGTCTGCAATTACAACATTGCCTGAGGGTGTTTTGCATATATCCTGAGGATTTGACAGCACTCCTAGAACTTCTCCCTCATAAATCAACTGAGTGCCTGATACTGAGCCCGAAGGAATATAGGCTGCCGGTGTGTATACAACATCCTCATAAAAATTATAATTATAGGTGTCATAGGGCAGTTCATTTGCTAGGGCAGCACTACAATTGCCTAATATATTTATAAAGGCTATGAAAAGCAATACCATTTGTTTTAACCTTTTTGATAAAGCCATGTCAATAACACCTCTCATTCTTTCATACCTGAAGTCGTCATGGTCTCCATAATATTACTTTGTGCTATCAGAAAAAACGTTATAGGAACCGCTGCTATAACAAAGGTTACAGCCGCCCCGGCTCCCGCTCTTACGGCCCCTCCCTGAACAATTTGCTGTAATGAATATTGTAAGGGTTTTAATTCCTCATCTCTAAGGAAGGCTCCGCCGGTATTGCCCCACATTTGTTGAAATTGAAATATAGCCAGAGTTAGCCAGGCAGGCTTTACATTAGGCATTACTATTGTCCAGAATACGCGAAACTCTCCAGCTCCGTCTATTTTTGCGGATTCCATTAATGAATCGGGAAGCTGTTCCATAAACTGCTTCATTAAGTACAAGCCCATGCCAAAGGACCAAGCCGGCAATATAAGAGCTAGATAATTATTATTAATTTTTAACCATGATATAACCAGATACTGGGGTATCTGGGTAACCGTCCAGGAGAACATCATAGATAAAACCACCATGCTAAATAATAGATTTCTTCCCGGAAACTTGTGCTTAGCTATAGGATAGGCCGCAAGGGATGCCACAAGCACATGCCCTATAATGCCTCCCACTGTTATAATAATGGTATTTATAATATACCTTGAAAATGGAACCCAAGAATCACTCATAAGTACAAATAAATCCGTGAAGTTTTCCAGGGTAGGATTTCTAACAAAAATCTTCGGTGGATATTGGAATAATTCATCCAAGGGCTTAAGTGTATTATTGACAATCATAATCAGCGGAAGTGCCATGAATATACCGCATATAAACATAACTCCAAACAAGAGCCCATTACCTGCTTTTGAACGGTTTAGTTTAGTCTGCTTAGCCCTCTTCCAAAAGGGAACCCATTTACGGTCTGAATAATCCACAATAACTTTTTTTCTCATTATTCACCAACCCTCCTTAGCATCCTTTGAACTAGCTTATTTGTGCCAACCATTAGGAGGAATAAAATTGTAGCAATAGCAGATGCATAACCCATTTCAAATCTAGTCGAACCATAATCAAGAAGATGGGTAACCACCGTAGCACCGGCATAATTAACAGATGGATTTCCTGCCAAATTTATTGAAATATCAGCCACTGCAAATGACTGTGTAATCTGCATAACAGCACCGAACATCAGCTGGGGCTTCATTGCTGGAAGTGTAACAAACCATAGCTCCTGCCAACGATTCTTTACCCCGTCAATCGCAGCCGCCTCATATAGACTTTTATCTACAGTCTGAAGTCCGGCAATAAATGCTAGAAATCCAGTACCAAGGCTTAACCATAGCTGTACCACAATGAGCACCGGAAGAACATATTTGGCGGTCTTCATCCATAAAATAGCCTCATTGATAAATTCATACTTTAGTAAAAGACCATTCAGATAACCATAGCGGTCACCAGTCAAAATTAGGTTCCATACTACATAGGCATTACCACTTATACTTGGAGCATAGAATATCAAAGTTAAGAATGCTCTCAGCTTTCCTTTAAATTCATTTATAATCCATGCAAATAATAGGCACAAAATATAACTTATGGGACCCGTTATAACTGCAAAGAGCAGGGTGTTTTTCAGGGAGACCATAAATATATCATCTTCCAATAGAAGCCTTATATAATTCTTCCACCCAACAAATTCAGGCATTTCAAGCACATTAAAATCTGTAAAGCTAAATACTATGGACATAAAAACCGGCAGAATCGTAAAAAAGAAGAATAGTATAAAATACGGTGCCAACATTACATAGGATATTTTATTTTTACTTAATTGGTATCTGAGAGAGCCCTGCTTCTTAGCAATGTCTATGGCGTCTTCAGATATTATCTTTCTCTTAGTTGCCATAACCATCCTCCCGCTTACCATTTTCATTCTTAGCATCCAAGCCTAACTCATACATCTTATGGGCAATCTCGGAATTTATATATATAACCTTCTCCATCAGCTCTTCTCTTGGAGTTGCTGTATCTGTATCCGTAGCGACTGTAAAGAATGCATTGTTGACATTACGCCATGAATAATAACCTCCGGGAACCTGAGGAATACCTCTTACCTGTTCAAATTGGGCTGTCAGTGCTTCATAGTCATCCACAGGCCATGAAAGTTTTTCCAGAGCCTCTAGGTTGGCGGTTGCCACCCTTGCGCTGGAGCCCATTAAGCTTTCCATTTCACGACCAAACATGGTCTGAGTATCTGCAGATGTCCACCACTTTAAGAATTCCCAGCTTTCATCGGGATACTCGGTGTCTGCCATTATAAGGTCGGCCATTCCTATACTTCCTGTAGTATGATTTATACTACCATCCTCCTGTAGGATTCCAGGAACCACAGTAAAGTCCCATAATCCTTGGATATCAGGAGCAGATACCTTAAGGTTGTTATAGAATGTATAATCAGCGATTATTAAAGGACATTCACCGGTTCTAAAACGCTCTTCCACACTGGTTTCCTTATCCATTTTATAATCAGTATAAAATTCACAATATTCCTTGAATGTATTTATGGCTATTTCAGAATCCAAAGCAGAGGCTGTCCCCTCCTCGTTATAATAGGAACCACCCATCTGGTATAGCATCATAGCAAATATCTGCTCACCGGGAAGCATACCAAAATCCATCTGGTTTTTCGATAACACTGTCATGGCTACCTTAACCTCATCCCAGGTTCTTGGCAGCTCTAGCCCTATCTCAGCAAGAATATCCATCCTATAAAACATCATTAAAAACGTTTGAGTGTCTGGTAAGGCATATACAGCATCCTTGTGTTTAAAAGGAACCATTGCACTATCAGAAAACCTTGCTGCCACGTCAGAATAATCTTTAAATTTTGTTAAGTCTAGTACTGCATTTCGTATTCCGTAATTTACAGGGGTATCATTTGCAGAGCTTACCATACCTACCACTACTTGTGCATTAGCTACCTGTGTAGGTCCCACCTGTATTGCTACATCAGGGCCCTCACCAGCTAAAGTCGCCCTAAGCAAAGTGCTCATATCAACAAGCTGAACATTCACACTAATATCTGTCTTCCTGGTAAATGTATCGTCAATTAAAGCTTTGATGACATTTGCCTGATCCCTTCCTGTTCCAATCCAAAGTGTAAGAGTGACGTTTTCTGTGTCCTCCTCTGCAATATTTCCAATCATGTTGTAATCTATGAGAAAAGAATAAATAAGTCTTTTTATTTCATAAACAAATCTTGCCCAAAAAGATGTCCTCTCATATTCCACCTCTACATCAGGGGAATATATATTAATCCTGTCAAGGGCTAGGGGTTGGGATATAACTTGAGTAATCCAGTTACCGCAGGCACGTACATTAATCTTATAGGAGGTTACTACCTTGATAAAATCCTCCTGATCCTCTATGAGCTGGTCTAGCTGGTCACGCATGGTACGAAGTACGGTTTCCTTGTCAGAATTCTTTCCAGCTACCTCACGAAGCCTTATTATTACACCTGCAAGCTGATTTCTTACATCTATAAGTTCTGCCTCTAATCCCGGAAGTGTAGATTCTATTTGATAGTCTCTGTACTTATCAGGGTTAACTCCTGTTATGCGAATAACCTTACGATAGATATCATTTAGTTTGGTAACAGATTCCTGCACCTCTCTGACTATATCTGCGAATTCACCGAGTACAACCTCCATACGGATGGTGTGCTTACCCTCTTCCAAATAGAAGTAATAGGGATTATCCTCGCTATCTGAAAGCACAACATTTCTCCAACGAGAATTATATCCAAATTCATAATCTGACATCTCCTCAAAGGGTACTATTTTGTCTATTGTTATTTTTCTTGACACATTAATGCCTCTTAGATAACTCTGCTCTGCATGCATAGAAATGTTATAGTATCCGGTTTCGGGCACGTCAAAATCCCATTCTATCCACTGACCAGCGTTTCGCCAGGAGTTATCTCCAATGGTGTTATTTAGCAGTATCTTTGGACTTGACGGATATACAGCCGGTGATGACTGATCCTGCCTTGGATATAACATCTGTGATGAGGTCAGTGATGCGTTCTCTGCTTCTATCCTTATATATTGCCCCGAAGATTCTGCAGCTCCCTCACTGTCCCACATGGACCTAATAGAAGCATAGTCTAGAACCTCTTCGGCATTTTTTAAGCTTAGGCTATGTATTAGCATGGGTTCTCTTAAGGATAGCATGGAAATGGTATGCTTTCCCTTAGTCAGATATATTGATAAAGGCTCTGATATATAACCATTATTGTCATAACAATATGAGGATATCCATGCTGGCACCTCCATGCTGCTTGGCTTTAGATCATTGCCTTGATTATCTTTTTTCCAATTCATTGTGGTGATGCCATTGTCATTGATATAGGACTCGTTTATCTCTGATTTCCATATGCGGTAAAATTCTATTAAAGCCATCTCGTTATAGGGAAGCTCACCGTCCACGAAAAAGCTTCTTTGTATATCAGAGCTTTTTCCTTCCACTGGATAATATGTTAATGAGGGATAGTAAAATCCACTCTCCTTAATATCCACATCAAATTCAATAAGTGAATTATCCTCTGTAAGTACTGCGCTTCCTTCCATGCCTTCATAATCATTATAAAGCTTGGGACTAACTGCTTCTCCATTCTCTTCATATCTAGCGAACTCCGAGGCATAAGTAATAATATTAGCCTCGGGATATATTTGCTCCTTATCAGCTCTATATTCATCATAAGAAACAATGGACTTATCTATTGAATATGTTCTAACAGTCTCCTCAAAAGCATCTTGGCTAACATCTGTTGCAGCCTGAGATATGGAGGTATTAAAGCGCATTGCAATACCTACCATAGATAGTATTAGAATATACGCTATAATCCTTTTATAATTGTGCCTTATTATCATGCTATAACCCCCTTAAAACAATTTCTGTATCAGGTCTGATCCTACTCTCCCATAGGATATGTTGTAATATCTGGCAGATCCTCTAAATTCAGCACATTATCATGTGAATAAACCTTGATTAGCATTTCGGCCTCGGTATACTGCTCACTAAGAGTGTAAATCCCAATGTCCTTAGCTACAAACTCCCCACCCCAGGTACACCAGCTTCCCCACATTGCACCATCCCGTAATGCCAAATCCGGATCAAATAAACATCCATTCTCTGTTAGATATGTAAGCTTTGCAGAACTTGTATAGTCCAAGGCTTTCAGATAGCGGGCAACCTGAGATGTATATACCTGTTCTCCGGGATATATATCCTCTCCGATAATATCCACATATTCATCTCCAGGATACCATTCCTTATCCTGTCCATTCCATACCCAAATCAAATTATTAAGCTTGTATTCATTCGTAAGCCTATCAAATAACAATTTATATAGCTCTATGTATGCTTCCGACCCCGATGCACCCCACCAGAACCATCCGCCGCTTGCTTCATGTAAAGGTCTCCAAAGGATTGGTACCTCTGCCTCCTGTAGCAGTAAAAGCTCATTGGCAATAGCATCGATATCCTTCATAAGAAGGTCGTATCCCTCCTTATCCTGTCCGTTCATAATCTTTTCTAAATTAATATTAGTGGCCTCAGTATAAAATCCCCGGTACCATTCCTTCGTAAGGTATTTGCTTGGGGCATTCCAGTGCCAGCAAAATGTTATGATTCCGCCCTCCTCCCAAAAATCAATAGCAAGCTCAGTCTGTCTTCCCTTACTTTTGTTCTGGACTCTAGAAGGTGAATATTCTATAAAATCCAAGCCCAATATGGCCGGTATCTTTCCTGTTGTTTTCTTTATTACCGCAAATTCCTTGCCAAGCCAACCCGTATCACAATATTGACCCGAAAGAAATTTCTCATCATATATATCGCATAGGTAGCTCATCAGTCTCTTTGTATTCTCTGATGCATTCTTATTCACAAGATTTGACTTTATGTTATATTTTTCTGGATTAATCTGTCTGGATGTATAGACCTCAACCATATCAAGCATAATCCATCCCCAATATTTTTTAACTGTAACTTCGTGTTCCCCAGCGGATAAATATACGCGCTCCAACACCGAATCCGAAAATTCCTTGTTTTCCGCGGATATAACTCCAAGATTCTCACCATCTACATAAACATAATTTTCCTTGTATCCGCCCATAGATGCACTGATAAAGTTCAGATCATACATTCCTTCTTCATCTACCGATACCGTTACAGTGCAAGCATCCTCATCGTCCTCAAAACCCATAACATAACCCATTCCACTATACCCCGATACCTCAGATTCCATCTTGGCCTTTCCTATAAAGATACCGTCCTCGGCTTCGCAGGTATATATAAGCTTTCTGTTGTTATCAAGATATACTGGGACTGCTTTCGGCTCTATATCAAAATTACTATTCTCTGGGCTCTTCTCAGTATAATCATTAAGGCTATCTTGGGCTTGCTCATCTACAGTATCATTCCTAGATGATTCAAGAGAATCTGAATCATCCTTAAAATCACACCCTATCGAATATGTAGCTATTAATAATAACAAAATTAAAAGCCGAACTCTTTTAAACTTCATTTTTCCCCCAGCATTATTAACTAAATTTCTGTGTTTTTTATAGTTTTTTTGATATTAGTTTACATTTTGCAACCTGTTCGCACGCTTATGCACGGTTTATTTTGCATTTTCGTTGTATTATGCATCAATAATAGCACACTATTCTGAATTAGTCATTACTTATTTTTGTTTTTATATAAATAACTACTGATAAAAAAACATCGTTATCCCTTTATATGAATAACGATGTTATTGTAATACAATTATATTTTCATATAGCCATACCCATTGACTATTGCATCCAGTTTCTGCCCTGTCCTGCAAAGCGGACATTCATTAGTATTATAGCTTTGATAATCAGGAAGGTCTTTCTTTCTAAATATCGAATAAACCTTTATACCATCCACCTCATCTACAGCAGAAAATATAGCGCTGATACCATTTACTTCTCCGCCGTAGTATTTAATAGCTTCTAGGCTTCTTCTTATGGTGTCTCCTGTCGTAATAGATGCAACAAGAAGAAGAACCTTTTTATTAAATATAGCTCCTTGATTACAGTCTCTGAATATCATCTGTCCA
>JAQVQL010000036.1:0-5703 GCA_028701595.1 Herbinix sp. | reverse complement strand
GTCCATTTGTATTATATTCTGGAGGAATAATATACATGGTTTTATGGGCATTCATTGAAAGTATACCTGCCGCAGTCAGTTCCTGGGCTAGGAAGCCTCCGATAACCTCACAATTATCCAAGCAAACTATTGAGTCTATTACCACATTATTTATATACTGCATCGACATCATACGGGCAGCTTCAGAAGCCTCACTTAAGCGTGACTTTGTTGCAGTTAAGTCAATATAAAGATTAATGTGAGAATGGGATGTTGCAAAATGTCCTGGAATTACCTTTAGTGAAACCTTCTTGCTTGTAGGTGCGTGAATCTTAATTGATCTTCCTTCCATAACATGACCCCTTTCTAAAATAAAATTGTCATTAGAACTCATCTATATTATAACCCATATTTTAGGAAAATACAACGTATTCTAAAGCTCAATTATCCTGTTAGCAACTGTTTCTCCAAACCTCTCATCATGCTCCACAAATACCACTGTAGGCTTGTAACATGCAATTGCTTCCTCCAGCTGCTTTCGAAAATATATATCCATGTAATTTAGCGGCTCATCCAGAAACATTATGTGGTTTGGTAGTGACAGAGCCCTTGCCATCTCAAGCTTTTTTATTTCACCATTACTAAAGGTCTCTATAGGTCTGTCTATAAAATTATGGGGAAGGTCAAAACTTAAGCAAAGCTCATGCCAGTATGAATGGTTATCACTAAAGTAATCCTTAGGGAAGCCTTCTTTTAGAATAGGCTCCTGATGTGAGAAGGCTATATCAAGTCCTGTCATGTGGTATATATTACCCGACATAATCTCACCCTTAATATCTACTTGCTCTTCATCCATATTACGGCTTCTACTCAACAGCCTGAGAAGCGTGCTCTTTCCCTTACCATTCTCCCCGCGAATCCATATAATATCTCCCTGATTTATGGTTAAGCTAAAATCCTCTATAAAAGCATATTTACTAAATCCAAAGCTTATATGATCTGCAATCAGTAGCCATGGTGCCGAGCATAAGGCATCACCTTGATTAAGCTGTAGCTTCTTTTCTTTCTCAAAGTTACAAAGCAGCAGCTTTTTTCCCTGAATACTATCTAGTATCCTTTTCTCAGATGTTTTTGCCTGTCTCATATATGCTTGACTTCCATTGCTTCTAAAATGTCCAGCGAATTCAGATTTCTGTTTATTCGCTAGCCCTGCCCAGTTTCTACTTGTTTTTGCTCTTTGCCCTAAGGAGACGATTTCCTTTTCTAACTTCTCCTTTGTTCGCAATTCATACTGCTCTGTCAACTCCTTATTCTTAAGCCAAGTCGAGTAGTTTCCCTTTTCTATCTCTATGGATTTCTTATTAATGGATAAAATGTGATCGCACACTACATCCAGAAACTGCCTATCGTGAGATACTACAATAAAGCCCTTTTTTCCCTTTAGATATTTTGCAACTATTCTTTTCCCTTCTATATCAAGATGATTTGTCGGTTCATCCAGTAGCACAAACACATTTTGCTTTAAGAATAGGGTAATCAAATTAATCTTTGTTTTTTCCCCTCCAGACAGAGTGCTATAATCTCTTTCTAAGAGTGACTCTGAAAGCTTCATCAAATTCATTTCCTTAAGAATTCTACTTTCAATCTGATAGCCCTCCAAATCAATATACTTTTGCAGGCAATCCATGTCCTCTAGATTATCCTCCAGTGTTTTTAGTCCTCCTATATTCTCCTTAATAACATCTATTGTCCTAGAAAATTTGAGCCCCATTGGATATGGGAAAAATTCTGTATTAATTGATTTATTAACTCTTCCCCTGTCTGGTAAAAGCTCACCATGTAGTAATCTCAGCAAAGTAGACTTACCTCTGCCATTCCTTCCTATAAGTCCAAGCTTCCAGTCACTATCAAGATTAAGATTCACATCCTCAAAAATTGATTCAAAATATTCCTTATAATAAAAGCTCATGTTTTCAATTATTATCTGCGCCATAATCGCACTTCCTTTCCTAAATATATATGCCAATAATAAATTCGCTTTTGCGGTTTTGGCAGGAATGCGACCGATACTGCGTCGCATTACCTACATGTTCTTCTCAAAAAAATCAACATTATGATACCTCACTTTCTGGTTTAACATAAAAATAAGAGCTCTCGAAGAAATGAGCATAAAAAAATCCCTTTCATAAAATAAAACGAACGTAACAAACAGAAGATAAACTTAACTTTATCTCATTTGCTATATTCATTATTCATCTTATAAAAAGAACAATTTTAGGAAAAATACATATTCTTCGAAACCTCTATATTTTTTATTTTAATTATTTCAAACAAATACTAACATATGGGAATCTTTGTGTCAAACTATTAGCTATTGTTCAGGCTATGATACTTGACGCTGATATTTGACTAAATTCTATTTTATACTTGCTCCAAATGGCATTAAGGCAAGCTTTGCAATCTTAAAGTGCTGTAAGCCAAACGGTATCCCTATAATAGTTATACAAAAAATCGCTCCAATTACAGCCGATTCTATGGCTAGGAATATCCCTGAAAAAAGCAACCAGATTATATTAAGTAAAAGCGATCCTGCTCCACCACCATATACAACCTCCTTACCAAAGGGAAAGAAGCTGAGTCCTGCAAACTTAAAGCACTGTAATCCAACAGGTATCCCGATTATTGTGATGCACCACAAGCATCCTGCAATCAACCAGCTTAATCCACTTAAAAATCCACCAAATACAAACCAAATAATATTTCCTAAGCATCCCATATCCAATCCTCCTCAATAAATTATATCTTTATGCTACATATAACGGAGGATTTGTCCTCCCTAACCCACAACCCCTAGCAGCTTCTGTCCAAAGTAATCCAAAGCTTCATTCACCTCGGTTAAATCATATATCTCTCTTTCTATGCAGAACTTTATAACCAAATCTCCAGTATCACTGCTTGACAGTGAATAACCCGCCATCCCAAGCAGCTCCACGGTTTCCTCAAGATTAAGCTTAAGTGCCATACAAAGAGCTATAGCTGTTGCTTTCTTAGGCTGATAGTATATGTCACAGCGTATTTTTGAAAAATGCCTTCTATCTATTCCTGCCTTCTTGTAAATATAAGAATCTGAAAGCTTTGATCTGTCTATATATAGCAAAAGCTTTGTGCTAAAGGTTTCATTACTCTTTTCTTTATTAATATAATCCTCCAGCCCCTCCTCTTCATGAATGAGGCTTCTGGAGTATGATGTATCCTGGCGTTCTTTGACCTTAGGTATTGACTTTCTGCGAAACTGCTCTAGCCATTTACCATCATCCTTTTTCTTATCATTGGATAATGCCTCATCCTTGTGCGCTGTGTCAATTCTAAATGCGCTTCTCATGGGCATTATATAATCCATTGTTTCGGTCTCTTTTATGATTATATCATCATTTATATGCTTTTCTATATATAATTTTAATTCCCGTAAAAGTTGTATATTCATGGTTTCCTCCTAGAACATATTAGCTTTCTGAAAATGTCGCCTGCCAGGCGACCATTACATTTTAATTA
The DNA here is from genome assembly GCA_028701595.1 of Herbinix sp. Taxonomy (GTDB): domain Bacteria; phylum Bacillota; class Clostridia; order Lachnospirales; family Lachnospiraceae; genus Mobilitalea. Next base: position 2,172 of record JAQVQL010000036.1, on the reverse strand, counting down.
TAATATACAATCATACCATAACATGTCCCTATGTTAGAAATATAAATGGAGGATTATTATGGATAAGCAGATAACAGAAATCATCTTTTTACTTGACCGCAGTGGTTCAATGTCAGGCTTGGAGTCCGATACCATAGGAGGCTTTAACGGATTTATTAAGAAACAATGCAGCCTTGGTAGGACTCACTTAACAACAATCTTATTTGATGATAAGTATGAAATACTTCATAACGGTATTGATGCAAGCACTGTTACCCTCACAGATAGCGAATACTATACTAGAGGTTCTACGGCTCTTCTGGATGCGGTCGGAAAGACTATTATTGATGTAGGTTTTAGGCTCTCACACCTTATCGATAATGAATATCCCAGCAAGGTTATTTTCGTTATTACAACAGACGGGCTAGAGAATTCCAGTAAGGAGTTTACCTATGATAAAGTTAAGCAGATGATATCAAGGCAAAAGGAAGCATGCAACTGGGATTTCATATTCTTGGGAGCCAATATAGATGTAGCAGCAGAAAGTCAGAAGCTGGGGATAAATCCAACCATGGCCTTTAGCTACAATTCCTCATCCCAAGGAACAAAGAAAATGTATAATCAGGTCAATAACGTAGTCCGTGAGATGAGGCTAGAACAATTCAAGAAACCCGGTGACCCCTTATCCAAATCAAGTATTGACCCTGACAACTAATTATTGCTGAGGAAGGGCTATTGAATAATAGCCCTTCCTCAGTTAAATCATTATTAAATTTATCTATCCCACTTATCACATAGTGAATTAATCTGGTTTGTGAATTTTGCAAGGTCCTTATTAGCACTTCCCTTGTTACGTTGAATAACAACCGCAAGCCTCTTTCCGGCGTTGACGAGTCTTTCGAATACTGATGATACCTTAGCTCTGTCATCCTTCTTCTGAATAGGTATACGCATGCCTTCCACTACAATTACATTTCTAAGAAGGTCTACTACGGTACCACTATAAGGTGCGTATGCATTATAACCCAGCTCATCCTTTATATGCTCGGTAAACATATCACTAACCTCTTCATCACCATGAACTACAAAGACTCTTTCTGGCTTCTTCTCATAAGCGTCCAGCCATTTAAGTAGTCCATTTCTATCAGCATGACCGCTGACACCATGCAGACGGTGAATCTTTGCACTTACTTTAATATTCTCACCAAATAGCTTAACCTCAGGTACACCATCTAGTATTATCCTACCTAAGCTACCCTCTGATTGATAACCTACAAAAAGAACAGTGCTATCCTCTCTCCAAAGGTTATGCTTTAGATGATGCCTTATTCTTCCTGCATCACACATGCCTGATGCAGAGATTATTATCTTAGGTTCATCAATAAAATTAATAGCTTTCGATTCATCAGCAGTTATAGAAGTTGATAAGCCCGGAAATTTTATAGGGTTAATTCCTGCCTTAATTAACTCCATGGATTCCTTATCAAAATATCCAAATATGTTTTTCTCATAGATATGAGTGGCCTCAATTGCCAGTGGGCTATCTACATAGACCTTAAAATTATTATGGCCTTTTATTAGCCTCTCTTCTTTTATTTTTCTTATATAATACAAAAGCACCTGAGTTCTTCCTATGGCAAAGGAAGGTATTACAAGATTACCGCCTCTGTCAAATGTCTCTTGGATAATCTGCGTCAATTCTTTGACATAATCCGGAGGCACATCATGATTTCTATCCCCATAGGTTGATTCCATTACTACATAATCAGCTTCCTTGATATACTGTGGATCATTAATAAGCGGCTGATTAATATTACCTATATCACCAGAGAAAACAATTTTCTTTGTTACTCCCTCCTCGGTTATCCATATCTCAATACTGGCAGAGCCTAACAGATGGCCTACATCTGTAAAACGAACCTCTATACCATCATAAAGCACGAATTTCTCACTGTATTCATGAGATATAAACATACGGATAGTTGCCATTGCATCCTCCATATCATATATGGGAACATAAGCTGCGCCACCACCACGTTTTCCTTTTCTGTTTCTCCATTCAGCCTCTGACATCTGAATATGAGCGCTGTCTCGCAGCATTATATCACATAAAGCGCTTGTTGCCCTTGTTGCATGAATTTCACCTCTAAAGCCTCTGCTATATAGCATGGGCAGTCTGCCAGAGTGGTCAAT
>JAQVQL010000035.1 GCA_028701595.1 Herbinix sp. | reverse complement strand
GATATTACCTCTGTCGTCATATTCACAGTTATAATATTTACTAAGTTCCATATAAATACTCTCAGCAGGCTCAGCCAATTTTTTTGACAAAGGAAATATACCAATCTTTACCGGAGCAATAGCCGGGTGGAAATGAAGGACTGTTCGCATATCACCCTCTGTTATCTCCTCTTCATCATATGCAGCACATAAGAATGCTAAAGTAACACGATCCGCTCCAAGGGATGGTTCAACTACATAAGGAACATACTTAGTCTTCTTCTCATCATCGAAGTAGCTCATATCCTCCTTGGATACATTTTGATGCTGTGTTAGGTCGTAGTCGGTACGATCTGCAATACCCCATAGCTCGCCCCATCCGAAGGGAAATAAGAATTCAATATCTGTTGTGGCCTTACTATAGAATGAAAGCTCAGCAGCGTCATGATCTCTTACTCTTAGCTCCTCCTCTTTGAGTCCGAGTGTCTTAAGCCAGTCTATACAAAATTGCTTCCAATATGCAAACCATTCCAAATCAGTATCAGGCTCACAGAAGAATTCCAGCTCCATCTGTTCAAATTCTCTGATACGGAATATAAAGTTACCAGGTGTAATCTCATTACGGAAGGACTTGCCTATCTGACCGATACCAAAGGGTATCTTCTTACGGGAAGTTCTTTGAACATTCTTAAAATTAACGAATATACCCTGTGCGGTCTCAGGTCTTAAGTATACTACATTTTTAGAATCCTCAGTAACTCCTTGGAACGTTTTAAACATCAAATTAAAATTACGTATGTCAGTAAAATTATGCTTGCCACAGGTTGGACAGCCTATTTTATTGTCATCAATATATTTTTTCATTTCATCATGGGACCAAGCGTCAACAGCACCCTCTATAGCAATCCCCTTATCATTAGTATAATCCTCAATAATTTTATCAGCACGAAAACGCTCATGACATTCCTTACAATCCATAAGCGGATCGGAAAAGCCACCAAGATGACCTGAAGCAATCCAGGTCTGCGGGTTCATTATGATAGCACTATCTATACCTACATTATAAGGGCTTTCCTGAATAAACTTCTGCCACCATGCTTTTTTCACATTGTTCTTTAGCTCAACACCTAGATTGCCATAGTCCCAAGAGTTAGCTAGTCCACCGTATATCTCTGAACCGGGATATACAAAGCCCCTGGCCTTTGCTAAGGCTACGATTTTGTCCATTGTTTTTTCCATAATTTCATCCTCACATATTATTTATATTTATATCTTTTATTCATTGTTTTATTAATGTTCCCAAATATCCTAAGGTTTGTATATTACTACAGTCATATCCTCGCTATTACTTTTCACTTTACTTTCTTCTAAAAATGTTGCATTGTCACTATAAAATCTTATATCACCTTCAACAATTATTTCATAAGGCTCATAGAGAACCAAAACCTGATTCTTGTTATTCTTCATGGCGGTATTCTTATCTACAACAGAATTTTTCCTTGTATCCACATACTGAGAGGGAAGCTCCAGTGCTACATTCTCTGTGTCTGCACTAAAATATGCGGCAGGCACATTGTTAAATGCGCTATAGTGAGCTATCTTAGTATATTCAAGGATCATTACTGCCTTGCCATTCTTTAAACCAAGCTCTTCTATTGTTACTTCTTGGCTTCCAACTTTATTGTTATATTCATTAACTTCCTTCGATACAAATTCATTAAGCTCTTCAAGATTATAGTAGCTTTTATCAAATTCCTCAACAATAGCAACAAACAAACTACCGTCACGCTTTACTAGTATAGTATCGCTTGTAATGTCATCGGTTGTAATAAATATCTCTTTCTTGGCGCATCCTGCTAACATCAGGATACCTAATATCGAAATCAAGCAAATTAATACTCTTTTCATATTCATTCCTCCACTATCATACCTACCTAAGTTCATACCATTTTAACCTTAAAGGAAGATTATTTCAACTACTTTATATCAATAGATGGTGACAGGCATCGCTTACATAATAGTGACTGAATGGTGACAGGCACTGCCTACACCGGACTGTGGTGCCTGTCACAATGTTCGCAACAGTTCACCGGATTTGAATTCATGGTTCAAATAATAATCCAAATACCGTTTGATTAGGGTCTCTAGCTCACTTAGCACCTCCTGCTTGACTCTAAATGTATACAGATTGTCTACATTCTTAGAAATTATGTACTGTAGTGTATATATAGATGAAGTGCAAAGTCTGATTGCAGAATTATCATTTGATTTGCAGTCTTCACATAGCAGCCCACCGCTATATACGGAAAATAAATAGTCTGCTTCTACCTTTTCACATTTTACACAGCTAAATACTTGAGGTGCTACACCACTTAATGCCATAATTTTAAATTCAAACACTAAGCGGATTAGGGGTAGCTCAATAGTTTTTTTTGCCACAGCCCTAAGTGTCTGGTACAAAAGCTTTAATATTTCCCCTTCATCATTATTCTCTTTCGTTATGTAGTCTGTAAATTCGCAGAAGTACATACCATAGTATACACTTTCTATATCATCTCTAAGCTCTGGAAAATAATTGGAAATCTCAGAGGATGTAACCGTATATGATGTTCTTCCTGTAAACAAGGAAAACACTCCAAAAGAAAAAGGTTGACTGCAAGCCAATAAGGCGCTGTTTGGTCTCCTAGCGCCTTTGGCAAATGCAGATATTTTTCCGAGCTCCCTAGTTAAAATAACCAAACGCTTATCATAATCTCCAACCGGCATGGCTGATAGAACCATTCCCGTCACAGTTGTTGCTGCCGGCATGAAAATCACCTTCTTCTTTAATGTTTACGACATTGTCAAAATTCACAAAACTCTCTTCCCTTGTACATGCGATGTAATTCAGATAATCATCAATCTTGCCTGTCATGACAAAATCTCTCCAATAATCATAATTCTTCATAAATGAGCCCCCTAACCATGATAAATATGTCTAATATCTATCTTATAGGTTTCCCATCTAGTAACTTTCTAAACTGGTTAGATTATCCCATTTGTATCTTTTTATCTTACATCCTTATCATTATAGCCATAATTTTTCAGTAATAAATTACTGTCTCTCCAATCCTTCTTAACCTTGACCCAAAGCTGGAGATTTACTTTGCAATCAAGTAGATTCTCAATTTCTCTTCTTGCTGAAGTGCCAATCTTCTTTAGCATGGCTCCTCCCTTACCTATTATCATACCCTTATGACTATCTCTTTCACAGATAATTGTAGCATGTATATCCATTATACTAGTTGAAATCATCTCTTCTAAAGAATTGGCATCATCATTACAATTACTTCTTTCACTCATCTTCTCTATGCTTACGGCTATTCCATGGGGTATTTCCTCGTCTAAGAATCTCAGTGCCTTCTCTCTAACTAGCTCCGCTACAATCTGTCTCTCCGGCTGATCGGTTATGGTATCCTCATCATAATACTGGGGTCCATGGGGTAGATAGTTAAATATTATCTTCATTAGCTCTGCAGTGTTTTCACCCTTAAGTGCGGAAACAGGAATAATTTCTGCAAAGTTTAGGATATCCTTATAAGCATTCATAAAGGTTAATATCTCATTCTTGTTAACAGTGTCAATTTTATTAATAACAAGTATTACAGGAGTTTTAATTGTCGAGAGCTGCTCTGCGATGTGCCTTTCACCTGCACCTATAAAAGTACTGGGCTCTACAAGCCAAAGAACGACATCGACTTCCTTCAATGTTCTTTCAGCAACACTAACCATATATTGACCCAGCTTATTCTTAGCCTTATGAATCCCAGGAGTGTCAAGAAATATTACCTGTCCTCGTTCATCGGTAAATACTGTTTGTATTTTATTTCTGGTTGTCTGGGGTTTACCTGATGTAATAGCGATTTTTTGTCCAATTAGATGATTCATCAATGTGGACTTACCCACATTTGGTCTTCCAATCAGAGTAACAAACCCAGATTTTTTCTTATTATCGTGCATCATGACCTCCATCATCCGCTTTGGCGGCACCTATCCTCAAATTCATTTCATTAGATTTTTAACTTCTTTAAACAAGTCACTATCCTCTTCAATCTTGCTCTCGTTTCCGATTACACATATATTACCTTGCGCAAGGACTGCCTGAACAAGCTTATCAAGAGCACGGATATCGTCTTGTGTTACATTTATGATATCATCTCTTTCCTTTTTTAAATCCTCGTAGGTTAAGCCTGTAAGTAACACGCTTAAGGATCTTGTACCCTTTGTCTTAGGAGTCAAGGGGGTATCAAGAGTGCTAATAGTACCTATTATGCTCTTGGTAATGTCTCTATCATCTGCGGTATAATTCCTTATAAACTCAGGAATTCCCTCATAAACTAAATTCGTGTTTTTCAGATTTGGATCACGATATGAAGTAAAGTATACATCTCCGTCAACTCCGGAAAAACCGCACATACAACCATATGCTCCACCCTTTACTCTTACATTATTCCATAGATAATCATAGCTTAAAATCATCCTTAAGACCTTAAGAGCTCCGGTGTATTTATAACCATGCGTAAAATAATTACCTGCTCTGGCCACATACTGAACCTGCATAGCAGATTTAAAGCCTTCATTTAGACTCTTTGGTTTAAGAGGAAGCTTGGCATCATAGCCTAATAGCTGTCTTTCTGAGACGCTTTCCCTCATACCATCCATAAGAGGCGAAAATCCCTTCATGAATTCCTCGTAACCTGCTTTATCAGCTGTAATGCTCACGACCAGCTTATTCTTAACAAATATCATCTCCATTAATTCCTTGAGCTTTGTAATTATGGTATCCTTCATGTGACCATAATCGTTGGCTAAATTATCTAGAAATTCATAGAAGGATATTCCCTGGGTAAGCTCTTTAAACAAGCCTTGTATTGAATAATAGGACATAGCCCTGTTTACTGCAACCATATGGCTCGAGGATTGGAATATCGACTGCATTCTTGATATCATCTCATCGATAATTTCTTTTAGCCGTTTATAATCCTTTAACTGAGTATGATAAAGCGCTTCTTCAATAAGTCTGAAGGCTTCGGGGAGCTTATCATACATTACCCTAGCTCCAATCTCATACTTAGGTAAATATTCATCCGGTTTATCCTTAACTGAATAGCTCACTATATCATGATATATACCTCCGGTATGAAGATTGACTTCATTGGAGTATTCCAAATAGCTGTAATTATCTGTATCCGTATATCCTAGTACCGAGGATAGCAAGGATATATAAGGAATTAGCTCCCTCGGTATATCCTTAATATCAAACAGCAGTCTAAAATATGCAATTTCATTTGTAAACACCTCATGGTGAATTATTCTGACACCGTCTATTATCTTTTCTTCATTGTATATGGGTTGTGGATCTGGTCCTATATCCTCTCTGGTAAGTAGGGGAATGGTTTCCAATTCCTCTTTACTTGAAGGAGTCTCCTGATACCTAATTAAATTTTTAGTATCACTGATTATTTTTTGAATCTCATCCTTTGAAAGGTTTTTCTTGTAAGAAGCAAGTTTTTCTTTTGCTTCTAGCTCATTTATCCTATTCAGGCCTACCTTAGGCTTTAAAACAACTAGCGATGCGTGGTTATTATTTAACATGTAATCTCGAATGAGCTTCTCATAAAATCCAGTGTCGACATATTTCTTCATTTTATCATAAAGTAAATTATAATTTAATTCATAAAAGGGTTTATCCTCATCATAAAGCCAGCTTTTCATAACCATAAGTCCATACATAAGCCCTTTAGGGTAGCTGCCATAATCAGCCTCACGATATTTGAACTCGAATATGTTAATTGCTCCTAGAAGTGACTTTTTATTTAATCCTTCTTCTACGAGCTTAGTTAGTGTGCTTCTAATTACAGACAGGAATTCCTGTTTCTTGTCTTCATCGGCATTCTTAGCAATTATGGAAATTGCCAGTTGAAGATATTCACTATTAATTAGGCTTAAGATATCCTTACCTATACCTGCATCTAGTAGCGCTTGCTTTACAGGTGCTCCCGGTGCCTCATATAGCACATAATCAAGAATTTGAAAACCTAAGGAAATCTCCTTGGATTTATCACCACCCATGGCTATATTCAAGCTAAGATAAGTATTTTCTTTCGGATTCTCATCCTCTCCAAGAGAATAAAAAGCTTCTATATCCCTACGTTCATCAAATCCCTTTTGGGTAGCTATCTTCGAATCCACCTTTAAATAATCGAATTTAGATAGATACTCCTTATCAAGCCAATCCAGTCGCTCCTCAAAATCCATATCGCCATATAAGTATATATAGCTATTGGATGGATGATAATAGGTTCTATGAAATTCTAGAAATTCCTCATAAGAAAGCTCAGGTATGCACTCTGGGTTACCGCCTGATTCCACTCCATAGGAGGTCTCTGGAAATAGTGTATTTTGATTTAGTCGGAGGAGCTGTTGTTCGGGAGAAGAAAAGACACCCTTCATCTCATTATAAACCACTCCGTTAATCTGAAGCTCATCGTCCTCTTTCTCTAAGTGATAATGCCATGCCTCCTGCTCAAATATTTCCTTCCTACTGTATATATTTGGAAATAAAACTGCATCTAGATATACATGCATCAAATTCTTAAAATCCTGCTCATTCTGACTGGCTACAGGATATATAGTTCTGTCAGAATAGGTCATAGCATTAAGAAATGTATTAAGTGATCCCTTTGCCAGCTCGACAAAAGAATCCTTTGCAGGGAAATTCTTAGAGCCGCACAAAACACTATGCTCTATAATATGAGATACTCCTGTACTATTTCTGGGAGGTGTTCGAAATCCAATTGAAAAAACCTTGTTATTATCATCATTTTCTATAAGGGCTATCTTTGCACCTGTTTTTTCATGAACAATATAAGCTCCCCATCCATTTAAATCATCTAACTTCTCATCAAATACTAATCTATACCCTGAAGGTATATTCATCTTCATCTGTCTTCCTCCGTTTCAAAAAATCTATCTATAATTAGTCTAATCATATTCAATATAATAAGTATGTCAATTTCTAGTAATCGCTTATACATAATAACATAAATTAGTTTATTTGTCATTTATAACACATAATAAAATTGCGATATATCATATGCCCAATTATCATCAATTTAACTAATAAAATGTTATATGTATCCACAAAGAATGTTTGACTTTTATAAGGAATTGTGGTAAGTTTAGCCTATCATTACCGAATATAAGGTAATTAATTTCATTCTGTTTTAGGAGGCATTTTTTATGAAAAAGGGTACAGTAAAATGGTTTAATGCAAAAAAGGGGTTTGGTTTTTTATCCGATGAGGAAGGAAACGACGTGTTTGTACATTTTTCGGCACTCGTAATGGACGGCTTCAAGGTTCTTGAAGAAGGCGATAGTGTTGAATTTGATGTGGTTGATGGCGAAAAAGGCCCTCAGGCTGCGAATGTAACAAGGTTATAATCGAAAATACTTACCGTAATGTTTATATATATGTAAACATATCTAAGAGTTATAGTAAGGTGGGTTGTAACAACAAAATAGGATGTCAAGCACTATGGTGCTTGACATCCTTTAATTATATTTGCTTGCTATTAGCTCCTAATTACTGTTGCAAACCTTGCTAAAGTATACTATAATTCCTATGAAATCGAACATAAAGGAGAGATAACATGGGGAAGATAAAACGATTTAAAATTACTGATTTATTAATTGGATTAGTATTTGCCATCCTATTCTTATCTCTAGGCCTTGTCATTACTATTAATTTTAGACCCTTATATTACTTGGATGTTAAGCTATTGAATATACCTGAAACTACAGGATATTCTAAAGAGGAAATCATCGAAAATTATGATGCCTTAATCGATTACTCATCTCCTCTTCATAAGGGTAGCCTTTCCTTCCCTTCACTGGATGCATCCCCATCTGGTATTCAACATTTCAAGGAGGTAAAGGATATTTTTGTTGCCTTTTATTGGCTTGGAGCTTTTTCATTAATTACAGCTGTAGTGATAATCATCTATAAATCTCGTCATAGGGTCACCAGTTACCTTTTGGTATCCTCTATAACGGCCATAGTTTTACCCTTAATAGTAGGTTTACTACTTGCTATAGATTTTGACACATCGTTTTTGATGTTTCATAAGATATTTTTTTCTAATGATTATTGGATTTTCGATCCTATAACCGATCCTGTAATTAACATATTACCCGAAACATTTTTTCTTCACTGTGCTATGTTGATTATTGCATTTATATTTATCGGAAGCTTGATTTTATATCTAATATATCTATACCTAAAAAAGCACTCCGGAATCAAATATCGTAAAAAACTTGGAATTAAAATATAACAAAATCATTAATTAAGAAATGGAGATAAAAATGAGAAAAACAAAAATTATCTGTACCCTAGGACCCTCAACTGATAATGACAATATCATGAAGGAACTTATTCGTCTGGGAATGGATGTTGCCAGATTTAACTTTTCCCATGGAGATCATAACGAGCATTTAAAAAGATTTACAAAGATAGAGCAGCTTCGTGACGAAATGGGTATTCCTGTAGCAACTCTTATGGATACTAAGGGACCCGAAGTACGTATCGGTGACTTCAAGGATAATCAAGCGGTACAGCTTAGTGCAGGCCAGCAATTTATATTGACCACACGAGAGGTAGAGGGAGATGAAACACAGGTATCTGTCAGTTATCCCAGCTTAATATACGATGTTGATCCTGGAATAAAGATTTTAATCGATGACGGACTTGTCGAGTTGACCGTTGAAGAGGTAACCTCTACTGACATAATCTGTAAAGTAAAAAATAACGGTATTATCTCAAATAGAAAGGGAGTTAATATTCCTGGCGTCCATCTATCCATGCCATATATAAGCGAGAGAGATCGCTCGGATATTTTATTTGCCATTGAGCATAAATTTGATTTTATCGCTGCCTCATTTGTAAGAACCGCTGAAGATATCCTCGAAATCAGGAAAATGCTGAATAAACATCAATCACAAATTAAGCTTATTGCTAAAATTGAAAACCTGCAGGGTGTAAATAATATTGACGAAATAATTGAACACGCCGATGGGATTATGATTGCCAGAGGCGACATGGGTGTTGAAATTCCTTTCGAGGAATTACCTGCTCTACAAAAGAAGATTATTAAGAAGGTATATAATAGCGGTAAGCAAGTTATAACTGCTACACAGATGCTTGATTCCATGCTTAAAAATCCAAGACCTACCCGCGCAGAGATTACAGATGTGGCAAATGCTATATATGATGGAACCAGCGCTATTATGCTATCAGGAGAAACTGCTGCCGGTAATTATCCTTTAGAATCTCTACGCACCATGATAAAGATAACCATACGAACTGAAGAAGATATCGATTACAAAAAGCGCTTTATTCAACGGGAGCAACTTGATGAGCTAGATGTAACGGATGCCATATCTCGTGCAACAGTTACGATTGCCCATGATCTTGATGCAAAAATGATTGTAACAGTTACCACATCAGGCACAACAGCCAGAATGATCTCCAGATTTCGGCCACAATGTCATGTAATGGGATGTACAACAAGTCCTGTTATATGTAGACAGCTGAATATGGCTTGGGGCATTAAGCCTCTCCTTATTGCTGTAGAACACGATACATTTGAATTGTTTGATCATGCTCTACAGGCTGTTGAGAAAGCTGGTTATATAAAAAATGGAGACCTTACGGTTATGACAGCTGGTGTCCCTCTTGGTGTCACAGGTTCAACTAATATTATAAAGGTACAGACTGCAGGAGAAATAAAATAAAAATACAGAACTTATAGAGATAAGGGGGTTTTTAAGACGAAAAGAAAAGACTATATAAAATGGGATGAATACTTTATGGGAATTGCTCTTTTATCAACCGAGCGAAGTAAGGACCCTAGTACAAGCGTAGGTGCATGTATCGTCAGTGAGGATAACAAAATTCTCTCCGTTGGATATAATGGTATGCCGATAGGCATCTCAGATGATGAATTTCCATGGAGCCGTGAGGGGCATCCTTTGGATACTAAATATCTGTATGTATGTCATGCGGAGCTAAATGCCATCCTAAATTACACTGGAATTGGTATTAAAGGTGCAAAGATATATACCACTCTATTTCCATGTAACGAATGCACAAAGGCTATTATCCAGAAGGGAATAAAAGAAATAATCTACAAGAGCGACAAGTATTCAGAAACCGATATAGTTATCGCCTCAAAAAAGATGCTAGACGCTGCCGGAGTAGTTTACAGACAATATACTCCCATAGGAAGGGATATCACATTGTCCCTGTAAAATCTACGATATTCAGATAAGATATCAAACCATTTGATAATTCTTTATATTTATTTTACGAGTACTAATCTGTAAATAAAACATCAACGGGGCTTATGTAATCAAATAGTGGCACGCAGGTTCATACCTGTGTGCCACTAGTACATTTTACATAAGAACCTATATAATTTATTCTTCTACACTATAGTTTGGTGCTTCCTTAGTAATATGAATGTCGTGAGGATGACTTTCTCTTAAGGATGCAGCTGTAATCTTTACAAACTTTCCAGTTCTTTGTAGTGTCTCTATGTTGCCTGCACCGCAGTAACCCATGCCTGCTTTTAATCCACCGATTAACTGGAATACTGTATCCTCCAAAGTGCCCTTATATGCCACACGTCCTTCTACACCTTCAGGTACAAGCTTCTTGGCGTCTGTCTGGAAGTAACGATCCTTACTTCCTTTCTCCATAGCTGCTATAGATCCCATACCACGATAAACCTTATATTTTCTTCCCTGATATAATTCATAGGTGCCTGGGCTTTCATCACAACCTGCAAATATACTTCCCATCATACATAGATTTGCACCTGCTGCAAGTGACTTTGTTATATCTCCGGAGTATTTTATACCTCCGTCTGCAATAACAGGGATTCCATATGTTTTGGCAATCTCATAGGCATTCATAATTGCGGTAATCTGAGGTACTCCAATACCTGCAACCACTCTTGTGGTACATATTGAACCAGGTCCAATTCCAACCTTAACCGCATTAACACCAGCTTTAATTAAATCCTGTGTTGCTTCTCCTGTTGCCACATTTCCAGCAATTATCTGTATATCTGAATAAGCACTCCTTACCATCTTAACTATTCGAAGTACATTAGCAGAATGTCCATGAGCCGTATCAATAACTATGGCATCTACCTTTGCTGCAATTAATGCATCGATACGATCCATAATATTGTCTGTTACACCTACTGCTGCTGCACATAGGAGTCTGCCCTGCGCATCCTTTGCCGATAGAGGATACTTAATTTGTTTCTCAATATCCTTAATAGTAATTAATCCCTTTAGGTTTCCTTCATCATCTACCAAAGGAAGCTTTTCCTTTCTAGCGGTACTTAATATACGTTTTGCCTCGTCTAAGGTGATTCCTTCCTTTGCAGTAATCAATCCCTCAGAAGTCATCGATTCCTTTATCTTTTTCGTAAAATCCTCTTCAAACTTCAGGTCACGATTAGTGATAATACCAACCAGTTTTTTACCTACAGTTATTGGTACACCAGATATTCTATATTTAGCCATCAGTTCATTGGCATCATGCAAGGTGTGCTCAGGAGATAAATAAAAAGGGTCTGTTATTACCCCATGCTCCGATCTTTTTACCTTATCCACTTCTTCTGCCTGTTCCTCGATAGACATATTTTTGTGAATTACGCCGATACCGCCCTGTCTAGCCATAGCAATAGCCATACGATTCTCAGTTACCGTATCCATACCCGCACTCATCAAAGGTATATTCAACTTAATACTTTTTGTCAGCTGTGTTGAAAGATCCACTTGATTAGGTAATACCTCAGAATAGGAAGGTACCAGCAATACATCATCAAACGTTATTCCTTCGCCAATGATTTGACCCATTGTAATCATCCTCACTTTCTTTTTAGATAAATCTTGCTTTGCAAGATACACTTAGTTACATATACATCCGATAAATATTTTTAAAAGTATAGCTAATTATCTAAGCATTGTCAACATCAAAAGAATTTTGAATAGAAATATGAGGCTAATGCTAAAGGTTCTATGCACAGCCTCAATTAATTTCTAATATGTTACAACTTTTCTTGTATTTTTTTGCTTAATTATATTAAGCATCTTTTCACTCGGTTCAAAAAGAATTATAAGCTTCTTACTTCCTGAACTGGATATGATAGCATATGGTTTGCTATCCTTATTAAGAGAGGAAAAATCCTTCTTTTCCATTTGTATATGTTTGTAATTGTCTAAAGCAGGGGAATCATAAGGAGCCATTAATTCAACCTGTTCGAAATCTATGCGAAGTACAGTCTTACGCTTTGAATTAGCTGTAATTCTATCAAAATCCAGCTGTCCATCTACAAATACATACTCGTATTCCACACTTAATCTCGGATATAAGAAAAACACTAAGATTATTAAAACTACACCAATATAGCTAAAAAGCTGTCCGAGTAATATAAAAAACAGACCTATAAATATAACCAAAAACATCAATATTCTAAGTCCCATAGTGGCCGCAGTATCTTTTCTTTTAACACCTGCTTCTGCATATGACTGATTCATTTTAACACCTGTACCTTTCCCTCTTATCTCAAATTTCACTACAAAATTTCTTCTTGTACGATGAAATTTTATATACTATATATCATAATACATAATCAACACGTCTGCAAGTGTTAGCTTACCACCTCATCTGTCCAATTATGAGCATCAGGTGCATCACCAAGCTGAATACCCGTCAGGCTATCATACAACTTCTGGCTCAACTGACCTATACCACCATCCATAACCTGCATATCATGATCCTTCCAGCGAAGATGCCCAACAGGAGATATAACCGCTGCAGTACCTGTACCGAATACCTCTTCCAGTAATCCGCTTTGTTGTGCATCAAAAATCTCATCTATAGATATTAATCTTTCCTCTACTTTATATCCCCAATCCTTGCATAGAGTAATAACAGAATCTCTTGTTATTCCAGGAAGTATACTTCCACTTAGCTTAGGAGTAACAATTACATCGTTTATTTTAAAGAATATGTTCATTGCTCCGACTTCTTCGATGTATTTCCTATGAACACCATCCAACCATAATACCTGTGAATACCCCTCATCATGGGCTTTTACCTGAGCACGAAGAGATGCTACATAGTTGCCTCCAGCTTTAGCCTCTCCTATGCCTCCCTTGACTGCTCTTACATATTCATCCTCAATCCAGATTTTAACCGGATCAAGTCCTTCAGGATAATAAGGTCCTACTGGTGACAGAATAATAATAAATTTATAGGTACTGGATGGTCTTACTCCCAAGAAAGGAGAGGTAGCGATTATAAAAGGTCTGATATAAAGAGACGTGCCCTCCTTAGTCGGTATCCATTTCTTATCGATTTCTACTATTTCTTTTATTGCTTGAACAAAGTCATCCTGAGGAAATTCGGGCATACATAGCGTCCTGCAAGTTTTAGTAGTACGCTTTGCATTCATGTCTGGGCGAAATAATAATATTCTTCCGTCTTTAGTCTTATAAGCCTTTAATCCTTCAAACATTTCCTGTCCATAATGAAATACCATAGCAGAAGGCTCAAGGCATATTGGTTGATACGGAACTATCCTGGCATCATGCCAGCCCTTTCCCGATTCATAGTCCATAATAAACATATGGTCTGTAAATATCGTTCCAAATACTAATGGATTGTCCTTCTCTGGTAATTTCTTTGATTCATTGGTCATTTCAATTTTAATGTCCAACATCTTCTAACCCTTCTTTCCCTATTTGATAACCGTGATGTTTTCCGACCGGTTTGCTCCGGTTAATGGTTTTATCTATAATATTCCATTTTCGTATATATTTCAAGCGTATTATTATTTTTTTCTTTCATATTTGTAGAATGCATATACTAAATCATGATAGGTCTGCTCATCGGATTCCCCCGTTATGTGCCAGTCACCCATCTTATCTAAATCGGGAA
>JAQVQL010000290.1 GCA_028701595.1 Herbinix sp. | reverse complement strand
TGTCATCGACTATAGCTACATTAATTTTGCTCATATTCCTTCCCAACCTCCATTATTCATATATTGACTTCTCCGATTAATAGCTTATACCCCTTTCCATATTGCGCCTTCCATGATGTATTATCCGACTTCACGTTATGTGATGTTATATTTGTAATTTCGTGTTTTGTGTTGTTATGTAGTTTTATTATATCCTTTGGCTTATTAGACGTCAATGATTTTCGAGATAGCAATATTACTAAATTATTACAGCCATATGGCTCCATTTTTTATTAATATTTTACAATTTATTCTCTGTTAGTCTATATTAGCCTATTTTCGCTCATTATTCTACATATCACGAAACGTCATGTCAGGGGATATACAGTAATATTTGTAAATTATTACCATATACAAATTATAACTACTACTCTTAAAAGATTCAATTCTTTCTTGTCGCACCATTCGACAGTGCATTTTGTAAGAATCACGAAAATATATCTTAAGCCACCGTATTTTGTATAAGAGTAATTAATATACAACTAATATGCTGATACATCACCCCGAACTTGATTGTATTTTACATTATTTCGTCGACTTCTTTTTATAACAAAACATTTGCTTATTCTAATTTATTTACCATGTTTTCAATAAATGTACCGTAACCTTTAGTTGAATCCTGTATAAACACATGGGTTACAGCACCTATTATCTTATTATTTTGTATTATTGGGCTACCACTCATTCCCTGTACTATACCGCCTGTTAAGTCTAACAGGCGTTCATCCACAATCTTAATGACAATACCCTTACTATGGTTGGAATTGCTCATATCAATCTTTTGGATATCAATTTCATAGTCTGCTATAGAGCCATCTACCATACAACGTATATATGCTTTTCCCAACTTAACCTCTTGCTTAAATCCTATCTTTAAAGGCTTAAATTCATCTTTAATCCTATACATTCTATTTACATCTCCAAATATGCCTTGAGCTGTATTATTTGTAATGCTTCCAATTCTATGCTTATCACTTTGCCTAATCATTCCGATAATTTCTCCAGGCTCCCCCTCCTTGCCCCTTACTATGGATAGTATTTGCGCATCATAAATAGAGCCGTTATCTATCTCCATTAAACGTCCGGTATCGATATCAGTAATACCATGTCCCAATGCCCCAAAATGTCTGTCGGTTGATATAAATGTTAATGTTCCTATCCCTTGTGTATCGTCTCTAATCCAAGAACCGATTTTATAGTCTCCACTAGCTGTTTTAACAGGTGAAATCCTTGTTGTTATAACTTCACCATTACGGCGAACTGTAAGTCTTATATCCTTTCCCTGAGATTTTTGAATTTCCTCAATAAACTTCTCCTTCTGCATAACCTTTATACCATTAATCGATAAAATATAATCACCTGATTTTAATTTGTTATAAGACGGCTCATAATTTAACCCATCCATACCTGTTATTTCGTTATTACCAAGTACCAGAATACCATCTGTCTCAACTGCTATTCCTATAGGAGTGCCACACGGAATAAGCTCAACCTTATCAATAACATCGAGTGATATGTTCTTATATTTAATTAGTCCAAATAGCTTTAAGTCTATAATATACTGACCTATCCTTGATGATGAGAGGGTAAATGGCTCATTAAGGTCAATATCAATTTGGTTTGACGGGACTCTGGTATCATTGACACTTATTACACCTATGTCCTCTGTTTTTATGTTAGCCTTCAGCGGCATATTAAAGCTAAAGCTTTCTTCTCTGTCGACAACGATTTTGATTTCGTTTGGTATGTTTTTTTCAAGATTATATATAATTAAGTAGATTAATGCCGCTAGATTAAGTAAAAAGAAGGATATCAATATCCTTCTATATATCTTCTTTCTTCTCATTCCTTCACACCTCTGCCTTGGTTTTTACGATAAATCCTTAGATTTATTGAACAGGATGATCATTCTAGTCAATAAAAAAGGATATACATAGTATTGTATATCCTTTGATTTGATATTCGCTATTTTCAAGTTTAGATTTTGTATTTTTTAGAAGAGCTTGCAAGCTCCTTCATTTCTTTTGCATTTTAAATTACTCTCTCAGTAATAGTCGCACCGCTAAGAATTCTTGCCAATTCTTCAATTTTTTCATGATTATCTAATGCCTTAATAATTGTCTCTGTTGTTCTACCGTCAGTCTGCTTTTCAATTATAAAATGCTCGTCAGCCATGGCCGCAATCTGTGCCAGATGAGTGATACAAATAATTTGATGATGCATTGCAATTTCGGATAACTGCTCGGAAACCTTCTGTGCTGTCCTTCCGCTGATTCCTGTGTCAATTTCATCAAAAATCAAGGTTTCAATATCATCCTTCTCAGCCAATACTGATTTTATTCCTAGCATAATTCTGGAAAGCTCACCGCCGGAAGCTACACTAGATAAGGATTTCATCTCTTCACCAGGATTTGTAGATATAATGAATTCAGCATCATCATAACCGTTTGATGAATATGTATTACTTCTATTAAAAATCATTTCAAATTTAACATCTAAGAAATTCAAGGCTATTAAGGCTTCTCTGATTTTGATAGTTAGCTCCTTTGCCTTTCGTCTCCTTATATCAGATAATTTGCCTGAAAGCTTATCCAGTCTTTCTTCCTCAACCTCTAAGGATTTCCTAAGCTTATCCATATATGCATCATAATCCTTATATCTCTCAAGCTTCTCTTCACATTCGATTAAATAGCTCTGTATCCCTTCAATCTGGCTTCCGTATTTCTGCTTTATATGATTAATCAAGTCCAGTCTCTTAGTTACTTCACTTAATTCTTCCTCATAATTCTCCATAGTTAATAAATACTGAGATAAATCCTTATTAAAGCCATTAAGAAGGTCCTCAACATCAGTAGCCTGTGCTAGAAGCCCTTCTAGCTTATCATCATATTCCACAAGCTTTGCAAGCTGGCGTACAGCTCTGCCTATACTGTCACTTGCTTCACTAGGCTCGTTACCCGTTAAGCTGTATATTGTCTGTAAGCCCTCAGATATAGTATGGGCATTGGCGTATTTTCTGTATAGTGCCGACAGCTCATCATCCTCTCCGGCTACAAGAGCCGCGCTTTTAATCTCATTTACTTCATATTCTAGGAAAGAGATTTCACGTAGTCTTTTCTCTTCATCGACTCCTGCATTATCGAATTCATGCTTAATAGATGTATAGGCCTTATAGGATTTAGAAAGCTCCTCTTTAAGCTCACCTATCTCATCTCTGGCAAAACGATCCACAATCTCTAGATGCTTTGACTTACGAAGCAAGGACTGATGCTCATGCTGTCCGTGAATGTCTATCAAAAGCTCTGCAATTGAAGCAATAATACTCCCCGTGACATTCTCGCCGTTTAATTTGTAGATACTTCTAGTGGGCATTATCTTTCTGGATATTATTATCTGATCGTCTTCCATCGGAATGTCAATAATATTCATAGCCTCATGAACCGCCAAATCC